>DASTKE010000080.1:0-3976 GCA_035716105.1 Ktedonobacteraceae bacterium
CATGAAGGCCCCGGAACCAACTTTCACATCTAGCAGCAGGTGCGACGCGCCAATCGCCAACTTCTTACTCATGATGCTTGCTGCTATCAGGGGAATGCTCTCAATCGTGCCGGTTACGTCGCGCAGGGCGTACATCTTGCCGTCTGCCGGTGCCAGGTCGCTCGATTGGCCTGCCAGCACGATATGATGTTGCTCAAAGATGCGCAGGAACTCTTCGCGTGTCAACGTGGAACGAAAGCCGCGTATCGATTCCAGCTTGTCGACAGTGCCACCGGTGAAGCCCAGGCCGCGCCCGGTCATCTTGCCTACGGCGACGCCACAGGCCGCGACCAGCGGCGCAACCGCCAGCGTCACCTTGTCGCCCACGCCGCCGGTACTGTGCTTATCCACCACTGGAGAGAGTACGTCGCGGAGATGCAATTCGTCGCCGGAGCGCGCCATCGCCAGTGTCAGGTCGGTCGTCTCGCGGGCGTCCATGCCACGCCAGAACACCGCCATCATCAAGGCCGACATCTGGTAATCGGGCATATTCCCCTGTGTATACTGCTCAATCAGCCAGTCAATTTCGTCCGTAGTGAGTGCCGCGCCGCCGCGTTTCTTGATAATGAGTTCTACTGCCTGCATCCTGTGTTTCTCTATTTCTCGTCTTTTCTCATTCCAACCCACATTGCCGACTACTCCGTCAGGACAATGCGTACCGAGTCACCGTCAAAGCCGTTGCCTGTCTCAACGATATAGCGTGTCAGCTTCTGGCTGCCGAGCAGTACGTTGCGGTCGAAAGACAACTGACCATTGGTAAAGGAGTAGACATCGGGAGAACCTGGGAATACCCCTTGAACAGTGATGGAATCGAAGCGATCTTCTTGCTGCTCCTTCAACGCTTTGAGCAGCGTCGCCACCTGTTGCCATGACACACAGCGCGGGTAGGCGATGCGCACAATCTTTTTCTTGCCGGTGGCAACGGAACTATCTACGACGGTATATGCCTGCGCTCCCGGCTCAAGCGCTCGCAGGTGCTCCATCGTGCGCGGCGGGAATGGGACAGGAGCCTCCGGCGCGGCTGGCTCCGGCATCGCAAACGGCTGCGCAGGCACGGATGAAGCAAGGGAAGCCGCCCCTGTTCGTGAGGAGCGCGGCTGTTGTGGTTGAGGGCGAGGTGGTGCTACTGGCGGCTGCTGGGCCGGTGGTCGCTGAACTGGCGGTGGTACCGGACGGCCTGATGTCGGGTATGCTTGCTGGTAGGGGTTCTGCGGCGGTGCCTGCCGTGCCGGTTGATAGGATGGCTGGCGCTGGCCTGGTGTTGGAGTTTGAGCGGGCCTACCCTGCCCTTGACCCTGTACCGGCTCTTTTGGCAAATCGCGCCCGCAGCGAGTACAGTAGGTTGCCCGGTCCGAGTTCAGGCTGCCACAATATGGACAATGCATAACGTGTTCTCCTCCTGAGATGTCTGCCTCTGCTTAGTATATCATAGAAAACGCATTACTTTCGTCACGGTCAAATGATCTATCTTTTGATACTTTCCCAACTCCTGCGTTCGCCTTTATACTACGCACATAACGGCTTTATATTGCCGCTACCAGCACACCAAAGTTTTTTGAGCGAAACTGGGCAGCAATTGCGGCCCTGCTCACTCCAAAAAATTCTAGTGAGCCGCGCAGCGGCGACGTGAACAATTACAGATAAACCAATTAGGAGCTTATATCCGTGCAAGAATCGATAATGAACACGCAGCTTAAAAGTGGGCCTATCCACCTGCCGGGGGACGGTCGACCGGTAGAGGTCGAAGTTCGCCAGTTGGTCAAAACCTTTGGCAAGCACGAAGCGGTGAAAGGCGTCTCCTTTACCATCGGCAAGGGAGAAATCTTCGGCCTGCTTGGCCCGAACGGGGCGGGCAAGAGCACCACTATCAATATGATGTGCGGCTACCTCGCGCCCACCTCCGGCGATACGCTGATCAATGGCCTCTCCATTACGAAAGAGCCGCTCAAGGTGAAACGCATCATCGGCGTGGTGCCGCAGGAGATTGCCCTGTACAAAGACCTGACCTCGCTCGAAAACCTGACCTTTTTCGGCGAAATCTACGGCATTCCGGCCCAGGAACGAAAAGAACGCGCTGACGAAGCCTTACACTTTGTCGGCCTGTATGACCGGCGCAAAGAGCCGCTCAAAAACTTCTCTGGTGGTATGCAGCGCCGCCTGAACATAGCCATAGCGCTCATCCATCATCCCATCTTCCTGATGCTGGACGAACCAACCGCCGGAGTCGATCCCCAGTCACGCGAGAACATCTTCGAGACCATAGAAAAGCTGCGCGATCAGGGGACCACCATTCTCTACACCACGCATTATATGGAAGAGGCCGAGCGGCTCTGCAATCGCATCGCCATCATGGACGAAGGCCAGTTCGTCGCCCTGGGGACGCTGGAGCAACTGCTTGCCATGCGCGACCAGAACCGCGAAATCCAGCGTCCGCACGGCCTGCAAGAACTCTTCATCCAACTCACAGGCAAAACCCTGCGCGACTAGCGGTTGGCGCTGAAGCAATCATATACATTGACGAGATAATGCGGATACGGAAATCTTGTAGGGGCCGATTTATCGGCCTGCGGCCTGAGCCGATAAATCGGCGCTGGGCGCGATAAATCGGCCCCTACAGCAGTCTCATTCCCGAATGGAGTAACAAAAAACATGAAAAGCATGTGGTATATCGCAAAAAAGGATCTGCTACTGACATTGAAGGACAGGAGCTCAATTCTGCTCCTGCTGGTCGTCCCACTGGTACTGATCGCGGTCGTCGGCTTCGCCTTCGGCAACGCTTTTGGCACCGGTTCAAGCCAGATCAGCATTCAGGTAGCCGTCAGCAACCAGGATAATGGCTACGTGGGCAAGGCTATTCTGAGCGCCCTGAAGATCAACACTAGCCAGCTTGTGATTTCTGTGAAACAATACGACAACGCATCGGCGGTGACGGAGCAGGTGGCGAACAGCAACGTTAACGCGGGCATCGTCATTCCGGCGGGAACCAGTGATGCCTTGACCAGAGACGCCCAGAACGGCGCTCCCATCCAGAATCTCGTCAAATTCTACGCGCTGCCGAGCAACAACGATGCGCGTATCACCATCACACAACAGATTGTGAGCAGCGTGATGAGCCAGCTTGCGGCAGGCAGCGCGGCCATTGGGCAGGTCTATCACGTCTGCAACCAGCCAGGGAACCACTGCGCGCAGAGCACCATTGACGCGGCCACCATCGCTAGCAGTGTCGGGCAGAGCAGCGGCATCGCGGCGGCACAATCCGTGGAGTCGCTCACAGCAGGAGAGGCTCCCAAAATTGGTCAGTTTGACCTGATCTTGCCAGGCTACGCCATCTTCTTCGCCCTGTTCAGCGTCAACGCCGCCGCCGCGACGATCTTGCAGGAGAAGGAAGATGGCACATTTCGCCGGCTGCTGATCGCTCCCATTCAGAAATACGCGCTGCTCGGCGGCAAGCTGCTGGCGCAGTTCCTGCTCACGCTGCTCCAGCTTGCCATCCTCTTCGCGGTAGGCTACTTCGCCTTCCACATTCACATTGGCAACTGGCCAGCCGTGATCGCGCTGCTCATTGGAGCCAGCTTTGCCGCTACCGGCCTCGGTATCCTGCTCGTCTCGCTGGTCAAGACGCGCCGCCAGTTGGCACCCGTGGTGACGCTGGTCACACTCCTCACCTCGGCCATCGGAGGCGCGTGGTGGCCGCTCTTCATTGAGCCTACCTGGATGCAGCAGATCGCCAAAATCGGCCTCACAGCCTGGGCGATGGAGGGTCTCAACGCCGTGATGATCTTCGGCAAGGGCTTTGAGGGAGCGCTGCCAGACATCCTGGGCCTGCTCGGTTACGGCCTCGTCTGCTTCCTGATCGCCATGCGCTTCTTCCGCTTCCAGGAAAAAACCGCCTGATAGTGAAACAACAAAACAAGAGTGAACACGGCACACAAAAACG
>DASTKE010000081.1:0-11474 GCA_035716105.1 Ktedonobacteraceae bacterium
AGTATAGAATAAAATTCTCGATGGTATATTGTAGAAAACGATGTATATAATCTGATAGAAGAGGTATGCAGCGAGCATGTAAAGGGAGAGGGTTGATGTCCTGGGAATTCAGTCCGTATGCGCTACCTGTAATCATCTCAGCCGGAGTATCGGCTGTGCTTGCTTATGCCTCCTGGCAACGCCGACCCGCTCCTGGGGCGATAGCGTTCTGTTTGCTCATGCTGGCGGTGGCTGAATGGTCGTTGGGATATGCGCTGGAACTGCTTAGCCCAGATTTGACGATCAAGATTGTCTGGGATAACATTGCCTGGTTCGGGGCTGCCTGTGCGCCAACACTGTGGCTGGTCTTTGTACTGCAACATACCAACCGTGCGGTATGGCTGCCACGACGGAACCTGGCTCTATTAGTCATAGAGCCATTTGTCACTATCGTCCTGGTCTGGACGAATCAATGGCATGGTTTGGTTGAGAGCAGCATCAAGTTAGATGACAGCGGCTCGTTCTCGACGCTGGCGATGACGTATGGCGCGTGGTACTGGGTGAATATCGCCTATTCGTATCTGTTGCTCTTGATAGGCGCTGTTCTGATCTGGATGCTGATCCATACGCTGCTGCGTTCGGCACATCCCTATATCGGGCAGGCCAGCGCCCTGCTTCTTGCCGTCGTGGCACCGTGGATGGGCAATGCATTAACCGCGTTTGGCCTGAACCCCTTTCCCAAACTGGACCTCACTCCTTTTGCCTTCACAATCAGTGGTCTGGCAGTGGCATGCAGCCTCTTTTTCTTCCGCCTGTTAGATATCCTGCCCATTGCGCGTGAAGCAGTGTTTGAGCGCATGAGTGATGCTGTGATTATCGTGGACGAGCAAAACCGTGTCGTCGACCTCAACGCGGCTGCACGCGGTCTTGCCGACTGCACAGCCTGGCAGGCATTCGGGCAGCTCTTGCCACGAGTATTTGCCGCGTGGCCTGAATTGGTCGAACAATGCCGTAACGCATCTGGTAGCGATGAATATGCAGAGATCACGCTTCACGAGGATGATGCCCGGCGCTACTTTGATGTGCGTATCACGCCGCTACATCATCAGAATGCCCAGCACACGATTGCCGGTCGTCTGATTGTTTTGAATGATATTACCGAGCACAAGCAGGCGGAGCGGGTGCTCAAGGAGAGCGAGGAACGTTTCCGCGATATTTTTGAGGAGGCCCCAATCGGTATGGCGGTTGTCGGACGAGATGACCAATTGTTGCAGGTGAATAAAGCCTTCTGCGATATGTTAGGTTTTGAGGAGCAGGAACTGGCTGCGCTTCCACTCGCATTGATCACGCACCCGGATGATCTCAGAAAGGACGCACTGCTGGCTGCGCAGATGCCGAGCGGTATAATTACAAGCTATAAAGTGGAGAAACGATATCTCAGGAAGAACCGTGAAACATTATGGGTAGATTTGACGACTACAATATTACATCATCAAGATGGACAGGCTATTTATCGATTGGTAATGATGGAGAATATTATCGAACGAAAGCGCGCCCGTTTGCTTGAAGAGGAACGACATCAGGTCGCCTATGACCTTCACGATGGTCTGGCCCAGATAGTGGCCAGCACCCATCAACACCTGCAAGCCTTCGCAAGTAGTTATCGACCGCGTTCTCCCCATGCTCGTGAGGAGTTGGAGCGGACGTTGGACCTTGCGCAGCGTGCGGTGAGGGAGGCGCGTCAACTCATTGCCGGTTTACGCCCGACTGCTCTTGATGACTTTGGATTGGCAACTGCGCTGGGGCTACATATCGAGGCGCAGCGCACCAATAATCTTACTATCAAGTATGAAGATTCGCTCGGTTCAGAACGCCTGCCACCAACGATTGAAACGGCGCTCTTCCGCGTTGCACAGGAAGCGCTCACCAATATACAGAAGCATTCGCATACCGACCAGATGCGTGTTGCCCTTGAACGACGAGAGGTAGCCATTCGCCTGAAGGTGCAGGATTGGGGGTGTGGTTTTGATGTAGCGGCTGTACTTGGGGAGGCCAGCCTTGGCGAACATGTTGGACTGCGCGAAATGCAAGAGCGCATCGAGCTTGTCGGTGGGCATCTGTTGATTACCAGTCAAGCAGGTACCGGTACCCTCTTAGTCGCCGAAGTGCCGCTGCCGCCATCTCAAACATGACTTGCGTCTCACAGAAGAAAGGCGCTCTTTTCGTTGTGTAGCTGCCATGCTACCGTTGCTAGCTAAGGAGAGGTACGTATATTCATGAATAACGATCTATTGCTCTGGCGAAAGGCCCAACCTACGCGGCTGGTAATCGCAGACGATCACGAACTGGTCAGGGCTGGCTTGCGTGCGATGCTTGCTCATCAACGGGGATTAGAGGTCGTGGGCGAGGCTGCAAATGGCCGCGAGGCGCTGGAGCTTTGCCGCAGTTTGCGTCCTCATCTGGCGCTGATTGATGTGCGTATGCCGGAATTTGATGGCCTGGCTACATGCAGGGCTATCAAATTGGAGTACCCGGAGATCAGCGTGATCCTGGTGACGATACACGAAAATCCTGATTATCTCCTTGAGGCGGTGAGGTCAGGGGCGGCGGGGTACGTGCTCAAGGATATTTCTCAACGAGATCTGGTTTCCGTCGTGCAGCAGGTGCTGCGCGGGGAGTCGATCCTGAACAAAGACCTCATGCTTCGCCTGCTCCAGCGTCTTTCCAACGAAACGGCGGAGAAAGAAGATGTGCTTCCAGGCCGACTCTCACCTCGCGAGCGCGAAGTGCTGCAATTGCTCACACAGGGCCAGACCAACCGCGAGATCGCGCAGAACTTGACGGTGAGTGTAAGTACTGTCAAAATTCATGTCGAACACATTCTCGCCAAACTTGGTGTCTCTGATCGAACTCAGGCCGCCGTTCGTGCTATAGAGATGGGTCTGCTTCCAGCATATCCGAAAAACGAAGCTCTTCCCTTTCCACCTGCAGCCAACTAAAATAGGCCAGGTGGCCTATAGAATATAAGCCACCTGGCAGATGACCGGTGCCTTCTTCCGGGTCTATACTTGACAACGTGAAGAGTGCTCAACGGCAAACTCTCACAGCAATGGCTCAGAGGATGATAAATGGCTCATCAACCAGATGTTTCTTGTACAGAACAAAGATGACAAAGCCTCAAGCCTTGCCTTGACACCCGGCTCAGCAGACGAACCGGGAACTGGGACAGTATGAAGTGTACATTCATGGCTATTCTGTAACAGAGGCATCGCCGCCTCATCGGAAAGGAAAGGAAAATCATGAAGACAACAACCAGCATGCCGCTACCTCTGGAATTGACCCGGCCCGTTGGCATGGCATCCGACCTGGATACGATGCTCGCGGAAGATCTCGGCACCAGCGAGTACAACCATGAGACGCAGATGGGGTCCCCCGAAATGTGGCACCACGGCAAGCGCACCAACTCAACCTGCGTGAATTATGGCCTGATCCAGATCGACGACATTCTCCAGGATTTCAATCTCTAATTGATTGGACATGGCGTGATGAGAGCAGGAACTGGAACTCAGTTCCTGCTCTTGCGTTATAAGGGAATTGCAGAGGATGAAACAATGCCTTCCACAGTTCTGATTATTACCAACGAATTAGATGCACACGCAGACGCCGTCGTGCTTGAACTTCATAAACGCGATATTCCTGTCTTTCGTTTCCACCCGGATGATTTCCCGCGGGCGTGCAGTATCTCTCTTGACATTCAAGATGGTCGCGTTGAAGGCGAAATCGTCACAAAGTATCGCCGCGTTGCCTTCAAGGATATTTGCGCGGCCTGGTATCGTCAGCCACAGGGTCTGCTGTCAGGAATCAAGAAGCTGACCTCAACCAAACTCGATGACTACATCAAGGCGCAGTCCACAGCGACCTTGACCACCCTCTGTGAAAGCCTTGAGACGTTGTGGGTCGGCCAACCCCATACATTGCGCCGTGCCAACATCAAGGCTCTGCAACTGGCCGCGGCCAACAAAGCCGGTTTGAAAACGCCGCGTACTTTGATTTCCAACGATCCGGCCCAGGCGGCGGATTTTGTTGGCTCTCTGGGGAAGACAGAATGCGCGATCAAACCACTGGTCGCTCTGGGAGTGAGCGACGAACAGGGCTATCGTCTTCCTCTCACAACGACGATACCGGAAGCATATTCACTCGACTCTGTGGCGCTGGCTCCCACCATCTTCCAGCCGTACATTGAAAAGGTCGCAGAACTGCGCTGTGTCGTAATTGGGGACCGCGTTTTTAGCGCCAGAATAGACTCGCAGGTTAGTGAAGAGACACGCAAGGACTGGCGCGGTGGCGAGTGTTCACATGAAATCTTTGCTCTGCCTGCATCCGTAGAAGTTGCAATACAGCGGCTGATGAGCAGTTTTGGCATCAATTTTGCCTCACTGGATATGATTCTGACGCCCGAAGGCGAGTACGTGTTTTTAGAACTCAATCCCAATGGGCAATGGCTCTGGCTGGAAGAAGAGCTTGGGCTGCCGCTGGTCGCGAGCATGGTTGACCTGCTCACCACACAGTACGTTCGCGAATGAGTCTGGAAGGAAAGGACAGTGCTATGAGTCTGGAAGGGACGGCGAACAAAGAGGACCGTGCGCAGGGGAAGCTTCAGGCGATTCTGGCTACCATCAAGCTGTTGTACCAGATGGATGCACGCGCTTTTCTTATCAGCACCTCGACAGGCGTGATTGAGTCGCTGTTTTATCCCCTCTTACTGCTCATCGTCTGGAAAGGTTTTTCGCTGCTGGTGGCAGGTGGCGGACAGATTCATGATCTCCTGCATCAGGGAATGATGCTACTGATAGCGCTGTTCGGCGTGCTGGCCGTACAACACCTGCTGCGGATTGTCAATGAAACGGCAACCAGCATCTTGCAGGCGGAGTCTTCTCAACTGACGAATGCGCGTATCATCAGCAAGATGTCTAAGATTCCGTACCGGCTCTTCGAGGAGAACGATTTCCAGGCACGCTATGGACTGGTCATTAGTCAGGCCAGCTATCGACCCGCTATGCTCGTGCAAACGTTCATCGCTACGGTGAGTGCGCTGGTTTCCTCGCTCGGCATCGCCGTTACGCTGCTGGCGATTGCCCCGTTGCTGGTCGTTTTGCTGTTCGTGCTCGTTCCCTTGACGCTGGTAGAGACGCGCTTCCACAGAAAAACGCTCGACTTGCAGGTTGACTCCGCGCCGGACCTGTTTCGCATGCTCTACCTCTCGCAAAAAAGCATCGATGCCACGTGGCAGCGCGACATACGCATCTATAACTCGAACATTCTTGACGAGGAGTACCGCACGCTGGCGCAGGGATATCTGAGCAACTTGAAGCGCTTGCTGCGCCGCTTTCAGGGCTTCCGTTCAGGCATCGGCATAGGAGTCGCCGCCATTATCGCACTTGCCACCGGGGCCGTATTCTGGCTGATCAACGGTGACTCGACCGGGCTGGCCGAGGCCGCTATTCTGCTCCCCGCTCTTTACCTGGGACTGACGCAGGGGAAAGAATTCTCCTTTTCCTGGGGGTCGCTGGTAGAATGCCTGGGGTATATCGAACAGTTCTTTGACTTTCTGAACCAATCGTTCGAGGAGGAGCCAGGAACCTCTGCGGGCATGTTGGAACAGACAGGCGCTTCAGGTGGTAGCCGCCTGGAAGTTGCCGCAAGCGAGCAGACAGCATCGAGCAACGGGGATGGAAATACAGCGCCCACCGAATCCCTGGCAATCCAACTGCACGCGGTACGCTATAAGTATCCTCACGGTGAGAGAGTGGCCCTCTCTCATATCTCCTACACCTTTTCGCGAGGCATCACCGCCATCGTTGGACCGAACGGTGCGGGAAAAAGCACACTGGTGAAGCTGCTTACCGGATTATTGACGCCCACATCCGGCAGCATCAGTGTGCAGTTGCCGGGGGGGACAAGCCTCTCGCCGGAGGATTTGCACAAAGCTGTGCTCTTCCAGGAGCCCTCTCACCTGTACCTGACCGTGCGCCAGAATATCACTATGAACTTTGAAAGAATGCCGGGCGAGGATGCGCGCATCTACGACGCCTTAGAGAGAGCGGGCCTGGGCAATGTGGTGAGGGCGCTGCCGAACGGGCTGGAAACGCTGATTGGAGCAGGATTTGGCGGACAGACCGATCTTTCCGGGGGCCAGTGGCAGCGATTGGCGCTTGCCCGGCTCATCTATCAAGATGCGCCGGTCATTATCCTGGACGAGCCGGTAGCCAGCCTGGACCCGCAGGGGGAGCGAGCGGTTTTTGCGCTGTTTTCTCAACTGGCCCAATCGAAAGTCATCATCTTTACCACCCACCGCTACGACTCTATTCCAAAGGAGGCGAAGATAGCGGTGCTGGTAGATGGCGGCATTACTGAAAGCGGGACGCATGAAGAGTTGTTCCAGAAGCAGCGCGACTACTGGTCCCTCTATATGGCGGTCGAAGACCTGGATAGAACCATTCGCGTTCCCATGAACCGGATGGTGGCAAAAATGATGGCGCGAGAGGAATAGCCCTGCTCTCGCCCTGAGCGAGGTTTACGGCGTTTCGTCTTCTGCCGTCTCCTCGCTCGCCGCACTTTGATAGACCTGTTCCAGACTTTGCTGGCGAGCGCGTCCGATACGGGTCAGCCGCTTCTGGAACTGCTGTCGAGCATAGGTACGGGTGATTTCTGGTGTGCCGTTCTGCTGCTGGTTGGTCTCTACTGCGGCGAAGAGGTGATTCATACGCTCCTCGACGACGGGCCAGAGCGATGGATCCTCTGCTACCAGCCGCGAGATCAGGAACACGCCATACGCGATGTGACGCGACTCGTCGCGTTGGATGAGGCGCAGACCCTGCTTGAGACCGGGCATGGAGTTGGTCTGGTCGAGCATTCTGAAGAAACTGTGATAGCCCGTCTCGGCCAGCACCCCCTCGATAATCATATTATACAGCACGGACGCCCTGGCCTGATTGACGGGCGAGGGATCGGTCAGCAGCCGGTTCATCTCGCGGGGAAGCACATCGCTGAAGAGGTCGCGCCCATTGTTGGAGGGGTCGCGGTATATATGCAGGTCGCCGTGTTCCTGCAATACCTCGTCCAGGACGCGCCGGAAAAATTCCGTGTGCTTGGCCTCTTCCCATAAAAAGGTGGTCAGGAACATCTCCTCTTCGAGGCGACCCTCACGCGCTATCGTGATGATGAGAGGCAGTAGATCGAGCGTGACAGCTTCCTCGCCTGCCTGGAAGCCAAGAATCAAGCGCAGCAGGCGCTCTTTGTAGTTGTCGGGTACGCGCTGCCAATCCTCACGATCCTGGCTCAAATCAATATCGCGGGGATCCCAGGTACCCAGTTTTTTCGCCTTGTGGTAGAGTCGCATGGGCAGTATGTCATGGCGCAGGCCACCGCGCAGGGTGGTGTAGGTTCGAGGGGGAGTAGTTGTCATGGAATGTTCGCTTGCCTTTCTGTGTATCTCCTGGACTATGCTTCCATTGGCTTGCCATAAAAAAAGCTGGCCCAGACGTGTCATGCTGAGCGCAGCGAAGAATCCGGTGCTGGTTCGCTCGACCAGGTGGCTCACGGAGATGCTTCGCTGCGCTCAGCATGACATGCCAGAGGCTCTTTTTCATGGCAAGCCATGAGCGGTGGCTTGTCCGGCAGGGGCAGATGCTCGCTGGGGAATCATCTCGTAGTGCCGCGCATCGAAGCGGCGTGTCCTGTGCCGGAACTCAAAGGTAAAGCCGGGCCAGATCGTTGTGTTGCGACCGTGCGCATCGAGGTACCAGCTTGCGCAGCCCGACAACCAGACGGTGCCGATCAAGCGCCGCTGCATCTCCGCGTTGAATGCTTCCTGATCCTCCGCTTTCACCTCCATGGCTCGTAGGTGCCGTTTATCCATCAATCGCAGGGCGTCCAGAATGTAGGAAAGTTGAGACTCAACCATATACACCATGCTATTGTGGCCAAGACCCGTGTTGGGGCCAATGAGCAAGAAGAGGTTGGGGAAGCCAGAGACGGTCGTTCCCAGGTAGGCTTGAGGGCCTGCCTGCCAGCGTTCCGCCAGCGATTGCCCGCCGCGCCCGTGAATAGCGTGGGCGAAACTGGTGTCGGTCACGTGAAAGCCGGTGCCACAGATGATGACGTCAACCTCGTACACGTTGCCATCCTCCGTCACGATGCTGTGTACTCGTACCTCGCGTATGCGGTCGCTGACAACCTCGACATTGGGCTTCGTAAGTGCCGGGTAGAAGTCATCGGACAGCAGAATGCGTTTGCATCCCATAACATACTGTGGCGTGAGTTTCGCCCGCAGCGCCGGGTCCGCTATTTGCTTTTCCAGGTAGCGCCGGGCGATCCTCATCGGGTCTTCCAGCATGGCGGGCCGGTGGACAAGGGCGAGCGCGATCAACTCGTTGCGCAGGTAGATTCTGCCGCGCACAAGGCGCTGTGTGATGGGCAGGATGCGGTACAGCGCCCGTTGCCAGGAGGGTATCTGATGATCCAGGCGTGGCAGAATCCAGGGTGGTGTGCGCAAGAAGAGCGAGAGGTGGTCAACTTGCGGCTGGATGTGCGGTACAAACTGTACAGCCGATGCGCCCGTACCAATCACGGCCACGCGCTTTCCCGTCAAATCGTAGTCATGCCTCCACTGAGCGGAGTGGAATAGGACACCCTCGAAGCCTTCAATACCTGGAATGGAGGGCAGCGACGGTTCGCTGAGCGGCCCGTTGCCGAGAATGAGAATGTCGGCAGTCAACTGGCCCTGCGAGGTAGTGATATGCCAGCACTGGTCGCTTTCGTTCCAGCCCGCCTGCTGCAATTCGCTGTTCCATTGAATGTGGGGTAGGATGCCAAAACGCTTCGCGCAGCGGCGCAGGTAGTTCCAGATTTCGCGCTGCGAAGAGTACGCACGGCTCCAATATGGATTGAGCGCGAAGGAGAAGGAGTACAGGTGCGAGGGAATGTCGCAGGCACAGCCCGGATAGGTATTGTCGCGCCACGTCCCTCCGATATCCATCGACTTCTCAAGCACAACAAAGTCTTCCTCTCCCTGCTGCTTGAGTCGAATCGCCATGCCGAGGCCAGAGAAGCCCGTTCCCAGGATGGCAATATGGACATGAGGAACAGGAGATTCGTCGTGAGATGATGTGCTGGGAAGAGTTGCATACTGCCCGTTCTCAGAAGAGAACCTCTCATCTTTGCCTGTAAACACCTGGGACATATGGGCTTCCTCCGCGTAATTGGCACCTGCTGATCGAATAGATCGGTTTCGGTATAGTATATCATACATGCAAGAGGTTCAGGAACGTCGGAAAGCATAACCTTTGACATCTCAGCGAACTTCCGCTATGATCTGATCTGGTACCATCTTATTTGCTCTCATCGCCTGTCAGCAAGCGATGAGAGACACCGGAGAAGCGGGGAATAACGCTGTGAATAGACATCGTTTTCTAAGGATATTTGCCATCATCACTTCCGTCGGTGCGTATATTATGATCTTACTGGGCGTGCTCGTCACCACAACCGGCTCTGGTCGGGGATGTGGCAACTCCTGGCCATTTTGTCATGGCCAGATCATCCCCGGTACGCTCACTATCGCAGGCGCGGTTGAGTATAGTCACCGCGTCATGTCGAGCATTGATGGCCTGCTGGTGCTCGTTTTAACCGTCTGTTGCTGGTTACTGTATCGCAAAGATTTTCGGGTCAAGCTGCTCTCGTTTCTGAGCCTGTTATTTGTAGCGCTGCAAGGCGCGTTGGGCGCTCTGACCGTCGTGTACGAGGGGACATGGGCGCTGAGCTGGCTGCTTTCCATCCACTTCGGACTTGCCTTGATCGCCTTTGCCAGCGTGCTCTTACTGACCATCCGCCTCTTCCAGATAAAAGGAGAAGAGCAGGGTAGGCTGGAAACGGCGCGCCCTGACGTTCAGAGGCTGTCATTTCTCATCTGGGGATTGGCGGTATACACCTATGTTGTAGTATACACGGGGGCGCTGGTGGAACACACCGGCGCGGTAGCAGGGTGTGGCTATCAAATTCCCGGCTGTGGCTCGACGTTCCTGCCCAGTTTCAGTTCGTTAGCCGGTATTCAGGTGCTTCACCGCTATGTTGCCGGGCTGTTATGGCTGCTGGTGCTCGGCCTGCTGGTGGCCGTCGTTCGTCGCAGTAGCCAGCGCCGCGATCTCGTCGCAGGAGCATGGTGGGCCTTCATTTTGATCACACTGCAAGCGATAAGCGGCATGATTAACGTCTTGACCTCCGGTCAGATGCTGGCCGCGCTCCTGCACACGACCCTTATCACGGTCTTCTTCTCCATGCTCTGCTTCCTCTGTATGCAGGTCGGTTGGCCCTGGAAGAGAAGCAAGCTGGTCGCAAGCGCCGCCAGTCAGCCATTGGAACTGGAAAGAGTGTAGTATGCACTTTTCTATGACTTCTTCTTCCTATAGCCGTTGATGGGAGGTTTCCTGTGTGCTTATCCCGGTGTCGCGATCAGTGCGCTGCTGTCGAGATATAGGCAGGAGGTTCCGTAGCGGTGGTGGGAGAGTACCACCAGTAGATAGCCAGGAACCAGCAATGATGAGCAGGAACCCCACAATGATAGCGGCGTTGAGCGGCTCACCGAGCAAGCTGACGCCGAGGAGCACGGAGATGGCTGGATTGACGTAGGTGATGACGGTGCCGCGACTGGCACCCACTTCGGCCACAAGCGCGAAGAAGATCAGATAGGCCAGCGCAGTGCAGATCAAACCGAGCACGAGCAGGCTCACGATCACCTCCGGGCTGGGGAGTTTGTTGGGAAGACGGGTCACTGCCACCGGCAGCACCACAATGGTCGTGGTCAAGCATTCCAGGGCGACCACACCAAGGCTGGGTAGGGCGGCGATAGCTGGGAGTTTGATGAGTAGAGCGCTGGCAGCATAGCCTGTGGCAGCGAGGAGAACCAGAAACGCGCCGAGTAACCTTTGCTGGTCTCCGCCAACATCGAGACCCAGCAGCACGACCACGCCGCCCATGCCGATCAGCAGTCCGAGCAGGCGCGGGCCAGTGACGCGCTCACCGGGGGCGAAGCGCAGGGCAAAGAGCGCAACGAGCAGCGGATCGGCGGCGATAAGCAAGCTGGTGAGCGACGACGCGATATGCTGCTCACCATAGCTGATCAGCAGGAATGGCCCGGCAATCTGCACGCACGCCAGCCCGGCAACGGCGAGCCAGCGCTTGCCCACTTGTCGCAATACCCCACGTTGCGCCGCTACGGGGAGCAGAACAGCCGCCGCGATCCCCACACGAGCCAACACCACCACGGCTGGATCAAGTTCCTGCACAGCAATCTTAATAAACAGATAGGGAATGCCCCAGATCACCGACATCGCGATGAACAGCAGCCAGCCTTTGCGACTCATGTTTTCTCCTGCGCAGCCTACAGAACCGAACAATGGTTTCCAGACAGTATAGCATATGCCCGGATGCTCTCAGGCTGG
>DASTKE010000082.1:0-4888 GCA_035716105.1 Ktedonobacteraceae bacterium
CCCGAGAAGATGACGATGCGCCGCCCGGCAAACGCGCTCTGGACAACGTGGCGTACCCGCTCTGCCAGCGTCGCTATGGGGATCTCGTACTGCTGGTAGGTCTTCTGCGCCTCTGGCAGTTCTACCCTGGCACTGGGCAACTTGACCTTGATGATATTTGCCCCCAGCTCGGCGGCAATCTGGGCAGCGTAGGCAATCACGTCAACGGCGGTCTCGCCTTCTTTGGAGAGACCGCTGCCACGGGCATACGACCAGACGACGACGGCCAGACCAGCAGCTTTCGCCTCTTTCGTAAGTTCTCGTAGCTCCTGGTACATCGTGGTACGCTCAGTCGAACCTGGATAAATGGTGAAGCCCACGGCGACACAACCCAGGCGCAGGGCATCCTCCACCCAAGAAGTCACCGCTGAAAGTGGATCGCGTTCCTCGTGCAGTAGATCGTGGTTGCTGCACTTGAGGATCAGGGGAATGTCCCCACAATAGTCGGAGACGCCTGCTTCAAGCGATCCTAACGGCGCCGCATAGGCATTACAGCCAGCCTCGATGGCGAGCTCGAAATGATAGCGCGGATCATAGGCGGCAGGGTTGGGCGCGAAGCTGCGTGCCGGGCCATGCTCAAAACCCTGATCGATGGGCAAAATCACCATTTTGCCGGTGCCCGCCAATCGACCGTGATTGAGCATACGGACCAGGTTGGTACGGACACCAGGGTTTTCGCTGCTGTACCAGCTTACCATTTCACGGATACGATCATTCATGTGTGTCAGTTTCCTTTCTCGCTGAGAGCCTCCAGACTCTCCTGTCATATAAGGGTAAGGGGTTTCACAACGCCCACAGGAGTTCCTGTTGCCGCGCTGCACTCGTTTCCAACAGGTCAAGCATGACCTGCTTTCCCTGTTCGCGTCACCATCGCAAAGGGTTGCCCCAGGAAGCAATCCTTGTCACAACCCTCTTGGTCTTGGGGAAGCCCTCCAGGGCTGGTATACGTTTACCACTCAGAGAGGTGGAGCCGTGGCTCGCGGATGCCTTGCTTCACATAGGTGGTAGGCACGATGGTCGAGAGTTTCTCAGCAGCAATACCGGCCAGCGACAGCGCCCCGGCATCCCAGCTCCCTTGACGGAGATTGTACAGCCCTGTCGCGCTTGCGAGCGAGGCATCAACACGCCACTCCCCAAACCAGCGATACCAGATCCACTCTTTCTGCGAGACGAATTTGGCTGCCTCCTGGAAGATTCTTGGTTGGTGGGTGCGCATCCACATGAGTTTGAGCAGCGGGGTCATGGGGTGGATCGGCGTGCCGGTTCGCTCATAGACGGACTGACCGGCAGGGGTCTTCCAGAGCTCGCTCGCCTCCTCTTTTGCGCGCAAGTCCATCCAGGTGCTAGACGGCGCCAGGTTGGTCCCATCCGCAGCCACGGGTATCAGGCTGTGCATGGCGGCGCTCAACCCCACTCGCTCTACCGTGTAGCCCAGGCGTTGCGTTTCCTGAGCCGTCCTGGTCAGCACAGCCATCACTGACTGATACACGACCATGGGCTGATCCGCAGCTCCCGCATCATCGTGCCATGATTCTACTTGCTCTTCCGCATGCGCTAGTGCTTGCATCTTTGCATCAAAGGCAATGGCTTTGACAGAGGACGTTCCGATATCGATGCCAATGGTACAGCCGAGATGTGCCATCGTCTCTTCCTCCTTCCGTGACGACAACCGTAGATGAAGGCCAGTAGTTGCCTGTGGTCTGACGCGTGTACAACGAACGCCGAGCATCGTTTAGCTGGTACGCGCAACCGGTCCCGCCTTCGGAGTAATGTGTGGCTCTTCGTGGCTGCTTAATGGCTCCTGAATCTGCTCGATTTTCCCGAGTAGGAGCAGAAAGCAGATGATGCCGAGCACGAGAATGGCACCGGCCACTAAGAAATTCGTGGCAAATGAGCCAGTACTCTGAAAGATGAACCCGGCCGCAATTGGCGCGGCAATCCCTGCCAGGTTGTTGAAAAAGTTCATGATGCTGCCGACGCTCCCAACGGTTCCTTTCGGGGCGATCAGCCCCGGAATGCTCCAGCCAATGGGGGCTGCAAATGCGAGGCCGCCAAGCGCAATGGAGATCCAGATGATCGCTACATTGGCATTGGTGGTAAAGGCGGCACCGACCACAGCAATCCCCAAAAGCAGGCCAATGGTAAAGAGCGTCTTGCGCACCCTGGTTGGGTCCTTCCCCCTCTTGATTAAGGCATCGACGAACCAGCCACCAATCACGATATCGGTGATGGTGGCCACCACCCAGGGAATAATCGTGTAGAAGCCGCTCGACAGAACGGTCATATGCAGCGCCGTCTGCAGGTACCCTGGTATCCACGACAAGAACAGGTAGAACGAGTAGCCATAGGCCATAAACCCCAGCGTCAAGCCCCAGACTTTCGGCTGCCGCAGCAGAAAGCCCAGGTTCGCCAGTGGATTGCCCGCTTCCTGACCCTCCTGCTGGGATCCACCCTCAACAATGTAGGCGCGTTCCTCGGGCGCTAAGCGTTTCGACTTCGTTGGATCGCGATATCCTATCCAGAAGAGGGCACAATACAGCAAACTGAGCGTCCCTGTCATATAAAAGCCAGCACGCCATCCCCAGAGCGTGACAGCGACTGCGACGAGCGGGACGCCAATGACGTTCGAGAACTTGGCGGCTGCATCAAAGGCAGACGTTGCCAGGCCGCGCTCTTTGGTGGGGAACCAGTAGCCGGTTGCCTTGGCGGCGCCTGGGAAGATCGGCGCTTCCGCGGCACCAAGGATGACTCGCGACAGAATGACGAGGCCCAGTCCACTGACAATGGCCGTCATAAAGGACGCCAGGCCCCAGATAAATGTTCCGATACGCACCAGCCACTTGACACCAAATCGATCCAGCAGCACGCCCATGGGAACCTGCAGCAAGACATAGGACCACAGATAGGCGGAGAGGATGATGCCCATCGTTCCTGAAGACAAATGAAACTCGCTCTCAAATGGTTTCGTGGCGACGGAGATATTGATACGATCAAAGTAGTTAATCAGAATGCCGGTTCCTAGAAGACCAGCAATTCCCCAGCGTACATGTCCAATGCGTCGTTGCATCGTAAAACCTCCTCGGTTTTGCTCAGATGAAGAGCCTCTTGACACCTATCAGACCTCTGCCTCATCGGCGCTGTTCCTGGGCGAAACATGCACTATGTCCGTCAGGCGCGGATCCTCAGCAGGTTGTTCTTGCTGTTTCAGCTTGACCGTCTCTGTGTGGTGCCGATTTTTACCTCAACAATATATCGTGTCACGGTATACATCTAGCGTAACAGATCATCTGTGGGGAGAGCCGCCAGAGTAATCACAAAACAGTCACAATCCAGTGTGCAGGAGATGGGAGAGGTGGAGAGTGCGAGCGCCGTGTGAGAGAATGGCAAAGCAGACCCCTCGCTAGAGGCATGAACGAGGCGATCAGGTCTGAAAACAGAGCACGCAGCGTCCACGCTCTTCGCTCACGTGCAAGGCTTCCTTTTCCCGCTCCAGATGGGCGATCAGCTCCTTGACCCGCTGACGCGCCCGCACCTGCTCCGTCACGTCCACACTGAGGATCATGATGCCATCCACCTCGTCACTCGTCGTGCGGATGGGCCGATACACGACATCGAAATACTGCTCTTCTCGGGTGCCATCTTCCCACTGGTCGCCCAGCACGCGCAGTTCCTCGACGGACAGTGTCGTTCCCGTGGTGTAAACCTGATCCACGAGCTGAAGAACGCCGTGCGACTCGTCTTCGGGCATGACTTCGCGAAGCGTTTTGCCCACCACATCGAGCTTCCCAGCGATCCGGCTCAGTGGATTGACGAGTTCCAAACGATGCTCCGGCTCACGCAGCAGCACAATGGGGGTAGAAACCTGCATGAACAGGTCGTGGAGATGCTGGCGCGTGTGCGAGCCGTGCTGCGGCGGGCACAGTTTACCACGGGCGAACATGCTCAAACCTTGCGGATGCCCATGACCCTTGAAACGCTCACAATTGACTTTGCGCAGCGCCTGGTGCTGATGGCTGGTCGAAGGGTCGTGCTCACACCCACCGAGTACCGCCTCCTGGCCTTTTTAGCCCAACACGCTGGCCGTGTTGTGACCCAGCATCTGTTATTAGAGCAGGTCTGGGGGACAGCCTATGTTGGTGAGGGCTACATGCTCCAGGTAAACATCAACGGCCTGCGGTACAAATTGGAACCTGATCCTGCGCACCCGCGCTATATCCTCACCGAACCGAGAGTCGGGTATCTCCTTGCCACGCCACCGGAGGCGCAAGGAGCACCGTGACAAAGGCTCGTGCAGGGAGAGAAGAACTCTGACATGAGAGATGCTCCTTCACACTGGATTGTGATTGCTTTGTGATTGATCTGCCATCCCTCTCCACGAATGGTATGCTATGCTAGGCTTCAGAGTATATCGAGATACGATATACCGTTGAGGTTGCATCAACTCCACGCTTGCATGGTGTGTCCATTGAGCTTGCAAAAGCAGAGCAGAGCGTATCAGGATGCACTGTGTACCCAGGTCGTGCTTGCTTATTTAGGCATGCATCACCGTCTTGTTTGCATCTGCCTGTGCGTTCCCGGTCCAAGAAGTTGTCCGGCAACAGACATGGACCTGTCTCGCTGTCACGGACTGAAACCGCGCTGTTGTGGCTGCATCATGTGTATCTTGAGGAGGATTCTCACCTATGGTTACGCGTATTGGCATCAATGGCTTTGGCCGCATCGGTCGCCAGAGCCTGCGGGCTCTGTTAGAGCGGCACCCAGACGATCTGGAAGTCGTCGCCATCAACGATATTACCGATGCGGAAACGAACGCGCACCTCTTGCGCTACGACTCGACCTATGGTCGCTT
>DASTKE010000083.1:0-2931 GCA_035716105.1 Ktedonobacteraceae bacterium
TCTACCGAAGCGTTGAGGGGCAGTGTAAAAGGAACATCGATCACCGCTAAGACCTCGATGCTGCCGTTGCGATGGTGCGCCATCTGGGTTGCCAGCGCGACCACGCGATCCGTTGCCTCGTTTTCCCTCACCAGCGGTACCAGGATGCGCGTCATTTTGTTCACGGCTCGCACGGCCTTCGCCGCTTCGCGCATACTGTCTGTTTCTTTCGGCAGGCGCAGCATCCAGCCAAGCACGCCGACGATTGAGGTGAGAAAGACGATAGCGATAATGACACCAACAAACGTGACCTGTAAAGGGTTGGTAGCTGCCAACTCGATTCCCGGCATAGCCATAGCTCACACTCGCTTTCTTCTCCTGGACGAGACTGCTTGCTGTACCGGGTGTTGTGCGTGGGGAAGATATGCGCGCAGCCTGATGATGCCCAGCCCGACTAAGGCCAGACCCATCAGGATCAGCGACCATCCCTGTAGGCCCGCCATAGAGGCGCGCACGATAATGATGATGCCGAGCGGGATGATGAGCAGGCTGACCAGCATCCGGTAGCGCTCGCGCAATGTGAACTGTTGCTGCTCTTTCATACTCCATTTCCCCTCTGTTTCTTTTGATGGTTGTCATGCTTGACCTGCCCGACAGGTATCTCGACAACTCGCGTACCGATGGGCAGCGCGCTGACTTTCTCACTCTCGCCGGAAAGGCGATGTTTGCGCAGCAGATTTTCTCGCAGTTCGTCCGCTAATTCGGCTTCGCCCGCGTCTTCGTAGACCTCAATCTGCTCTTTTTCCCAATTTCGTGGCAGTGATTTTCTCAGTGGATGCTTATTGCGGCGGCGATGGAAAAAGTAGATGAGCAGTCCCAGCACGATCCAACCAGGGCCAGCGATACGCCCGATGGCGTGTGTGAGGACAACCATAATCAGGATGCTGCTGATGCCAAGAAAGCCGAGGACGCCAACGATGGGCAACAGCCGCACCTCGCCATCCTTGCCCCGGAAGCGAATATTGAGCGGCACTTTGAAGGGGCGAGGTGTCCACGGGTCTTTGAAGCGCAGCACGAGCAGGGAGACGAACACAAGCATATAGGCGGTTGCCGCGCCGAAGGCATACATATTGGCCAGCACGTCATAAGCGTTTTGTGAAAGCCCGGCTAACCAGAGTTCGAGCAAGGCAATGCCGGAGAAAACGACGAGTGTGCGCACAGGGGTACGGTACTTGTGGTGTACCTTCGCGAACCAGCGCGGCAACAGGTCGAAGCGTGCCATCGAGTAGGTGATGCGTGAAGCACCGAAAACTCCCGCGTTGGATGAAATCAAGACGAGTGTGGCTCCCAGCATGGCGACGTAGGGACCGGCGATGAGGCCCAGCACGGGAATATGGCTCGCCAGCCACGCGACCGGATCGCCATTATGCGCCGCGAAACTTTGCCAGGGCAGCATCGCCAGACTCAGATTTGAGAACGCCAGCGCGTAAATCAAGACCGTGAGAATGAGGGCGATAGATGTACGCGGCACAACTTTGCCAGGGCGTATGGTTTCCTGGCTGGCCTGGCTGATGGATTCCAGCCCCACAAAGGAGATGATCGCCAGCGATGCCCCATATGCCAGGTGATAGGGGTCGGGCCACTGGGTCGTCATCTGATGGATGAGCAGCGTGGGGTTAAAGGCGAACAGGAAGCCAAAGAACAGGATGGCCGACTCGCTGACAACATCCAGCGCGCCCAGCACCTCGTTGAAGCGGGATGACTCGCGTACGCCCAGGATATTGAGCAGGGTGAGCATCGCGACGAAGAAGGTGGCCTCCAGAATCAGAATGGGCTGAACCCCTGTAAAGCTGAGGCCAAACAGGGCCAGATTGACGCGAGTGTTCAGGATGGGAAAGAAGAAGTTGATATAGCCTGCTGATGCCAGGGCAAACAGCGAAATGTCGATGGTGAAGTCTAGCAGTACAGCCCAACCGGCCACAAAGCCCCAGAAATCGCCCAGGCCGCGCAGGACATAGAATTGCCCGCCTCCGGCCATAGGGTAGGCGGCGGCAAGTTCGGTGTAGGCCAGCCCAACCATGATGTAGACCAGCCCCGCGAAGAGGAACGCGACGTTGGTGGCTCCCTGCGCCGCGGCCATGACGATGCCCAGCGCAACATAGACATCCGCTCCCACGTCGGCATAGCCCCAGGTGTAGGAACCCCAGACGCCAACGGCGCGACGCAACCCATGTTTTTCTTGTGGTATTCCGGCAACCGCGCCGTTCATACCGGTTACGTCCGCTACTCCTTTGCTCGCCATACAAACCTCCGAAAAGACGCAATTGTTGTTACAAGGCGGCAGTGTTGCTCTAAGTATAGGTCTCCAATGCTCAAAAAAAGCTCAATAAGATGGACGTTCTTATCAGGAACATCTCAAAAAAGCGCTCATCTCCCTGAAGTTCGCGGTAAACTCCTTGTAGCCTATTTCGGGGGCTTTTATACTTAGAGCAGATTCAGCAATACAAGTGTTTTCGAGGTGGCGTGATGGCTCAAGATGATATACAAAAGCAGAAAGATGAAGTATATACATCCCCGGCTCCCAGGCAATCGGATGTAATTGAGAATGAGGACCCCGCCCTGTTATACCGGGCGGAGATACGCCAGGGGAGCCTGCCGGGTAACGTGCGTGTACGGATGATTCACCCCAGTCGCACCTCGTTCAGACGTGTCGAAACAGGATTATTGGAGGCGACTGAGGTCGCGCAGGTTCCCGAAAAGGGGCCATCTCGTGTCATTTACAATATCAAACGCTTCCTGATTGGCGCGCCCATCGCCACCGCTCGTGCGGAACACGAACGGCTGACAAAGTTCAAGGCGCTGGCCGTGCTCTCCTCGGATGCTATCTCCTCGGTGGCCTATGCGACCGAGGCGATACTGATTACCGTCGTCGCGGCGGGTTCCGGCAGCCTC
>DASTKE010000084.1:0-2492 GCA_035716105.1 Ktedonobacteraceae bacterium
GCCCCGGCGAGAGACGACGATCAATCACACCCCCACGAGAATCACATTTCCTGAACGACAAACTTACTGCGCTGGCACGAGGGGCAGCAGCACGTAGGAGGGGTGGTCGCGGTCGTGCAGGATGCTCTGGTGCGCGACGGCGAGTTCAGCGTCCGCGCCCAGATCGTGGCCGGTGTTGGGGTTGCGGTCCCAACGCGGAAAGTTGCTGCTGGTCACGTCCAGGCGGATGCAGTGTCCGGCCTTGAAGACGTTGCTGGTGGCCCAGAGATCAATGTCGTACTCGTAGGCTTTGCCCGGCTCGATCAGCGAGGGCGCTTTGCCGCTGGCGAAGTTGCGATAGCGGGCGCGGATGATGCCATCGGCCAGGTTCTGCGCGTAGCCATCAGGGTGTACATCGATCAGCCGCGCCACAAAGTCGGTATCCGGCGCGTCCGAAACCGCCCAGAGATGCACGCTAATCGGGCCAGTCACCTCGGTATCCTGCTCCAGAGCCGGGGTCGTATAGACCAGCACATCCTGACGACCCTCGGTCGGGCGCTGGTCGAAGGGACCAGCGGGAAACTCCGGTGCCATCAGCAGCGCGCCACCACGTGTAATAACGGGATCAGCGGGATCATAGGTGTATGCATCGGCAGTTTCATCGCCCGGCTTCTCGGTGCTCAGCATGCCGTCGCCATTGAGCGAGTTGGCCTTGCCATTGCTGTGCAGGTAATAGGGGGTATCGACCGCACGGGCCAGTGGCCATTCCTGCTCGTCGCGCCAGGCGTTCGCGCCCATCACGAACAGTTTGATGGGAGCCTCGTTCATCATGCCGGTATCTTTGCCCTTGAGCCAGTGGTCAAACCAGCGCACTTCCAGGCTCATAAAATCGATCTTTAAGTCGATCATGGCTGCGCTCGAACCAAAGCCGAAATTGATATCGCCCACAAGCGTTCCCATGCCACCGTGCGTCCACGGCCCGATTAGCAGCTTGCTCTGCCGCGCCTGGGGCGTGCTGCCCTGCTCGCGCATGATCTTGAAGTTGGAAATGGTATCCTTGAGGAAGATGTCGTACCAGCCGCCAATATTGAAGGTCGGTACCGTGACCTGCTCATGCTTGCCTAGAATGGTCAACGGTGCGCTCGCCTCCCGGCTCATCGGCATCTCAATCGCCTCAAAGAAGGCGGGAGCCGCGTTGTGGTGGTTGAGCGGCGCGAAATCCTTGAGTGGCAGCGTCCAGTAGCCCCGCGAACCGAGCGCGTCGATATCCTGGGCCAGGAGATAGATGGCGCGTCCCAGGTCCTGTGGGCTGCTGACGTAGCGGCGAAATTGCACATCAAGCGACATCATCAAGTGCCAGCTTGCCGAGACGCCCAGTTCAAACGCGCCGCCACGGAACATCACTCCGTTGAAGGGATCGTTCCAGGTGATAAAGGGGATCATGGCTTTCAACGCTGGCGGTTGCAATGTCGCCGCCGACCACTGTGTGAAGCCGAAATAGGAAGCGCCATACATGCCTACCTCGCCGTTGCTATAGGGCAACTGCGCGGCCCACTCGATGGTATCGTAGCCATCCTCCGCCTCGCGGCGCATCGGTTCCCACTCGCCCTCCGAAGTAAAGCGCCCACGTGTGTCCTGGACGATGACGACATAGCCGCGCCGTGCCGCCTGAGTCGGGTCAAGCACACCGCCGATAGAGGGCAAATCTTTGCCATACGGCAGGCGCGTCAACAACACAGGCCACCTGCCCTCGCCTACCGGGCGATAGACATTGGCACGTAAGGTGACGCCATCGCGCATTCTCGCCGGGACATCAAAATCGACAGTGATCTGCTGGCCCACTTGCATTGCCATAATGAAAACATTCCTCCTGATTGTATGTCACAGAGTTTCTCTGCTCACTGAAATGTAGCAGTGTGGGTATGATACAACGTATTGAGCAAGCAGCGCCAATATCTGGGTGTCCGTCAATTGTTTGCCCCGGCCTAGGAGGAGAACACGAAGGACACCCGCAAGGGGCCGCCCTTCACCACTCAACCACCCCTGTCCCTACAGTCGCCCACTGTGCGCAGTAGAGCCAGGGGAGGTGGGTAGCGGTTGGGTGGCCCCTTGCGGGTGGCTTTGTCCCATCCCCCTGGGGCAAAAAAGGAAACACCCCCAGTGTTTTCACGCCTTGACACCAGTCCCCACCATTGACTATACTCTCTCATATCATCAGTGGAACGCTATTCCATTGTATAGAACAGGGAAAGAAGGTCGCGGGAAAAGCCTATGCGACATGGAGAGCCGCTCGACGGCGAGAAAACGGTTCAGATCGTCCAGCGTATTGCCCGCGTACTGCGCGCTTTTAGCAACCAGCGCTTGCTCGGCATCACCGATCTGGCGCACGCAACCGGGCTACCCAAGTCCACCACACACCGGCTCGTGACGGCGCTGGTCAACGAGGGGCTGCTGGTGCAGGACGAGGACAGCCACAAATACGCGCTGAGCTTGCGTGTCACCGCGCTTGGTGC
>DASTKE010000085.1:0-4195 GCA_035716105.1 Ktedonobacteraceae bacterium
GCCTCTTTGTAGCGTTGTGCCAGCTTCTGGGCCAGGGCATTTTTCTTTTCATCTACCCCCTTGCTCATTTCCTCAAAGCGACCGGCAACTTCTTTTTCCGCTGCCTTACCCACCTCTTGCAGGTCTTTGGGAAGGCTCTTCACATAATCTCTGATACGCGCTTGCCCCTTCGCGATCTCATCTTTGGCCTCTTTCAGGCGTGTCTCGACAACTCTCGATATGCTGACTACCAGTGTGTCGAGGTCCTGCATGAAGAGTTTGCGACCGGTCTCGTAATAGACATTCACTTCGTCAGGCATACCAAACAGCTTATCGCTTGCCCATAACAATCCGCCACCTATGCCACCATAGCGGTCGTCTTTATAGGCATCCATCTTCTGGTCGATGTAACTCTTCATCTTCGTCATGGCGTCTTCGATGCCTTTGTCGAACATGCTCGATACATCGTTCTCCAGGCTTGCGAGTTTGGCTTCGACTTTCTGTTTGGTCTCGCTATAGATTTTTTCGATGGTGTCGGTAACTTCTTTACGACGAGCTTCATCCTTTTGTTTGGCGGTGAGTTGCTTGAGTTTAACCGCTGGCCCGGCCTTGCCCCTCTCAAACCGCAATGCCGTCAATCCTTGTTTCTCATCACTTACTGCTTTGGCAGCTTCCTGTGAGAGTGTCTTTTGTTCTGCGCTGCGAAACTCCTTGGGAGCGCTATCCGCTTGCTTTTCGACGGAGGACCTGGCGGTAAGAACTGCGCTGAAACGCGGGTCATTGGCCTCCTGCAATTGGCCCGGAGTTACTTCCGCATCTTTGAGTTGTTGATCAGTATCCTGCTTGCTTTGTTGTAGTGAGACTTCGCACTCAGGCTTTGGCTCTGGTACTGCCTCTGCTGCTCCTAGTGCCGGGGGGGTTGGGGTGGCGTCTTCGGCTGGGAGCGGAGTGACTGCCTTCCCTTCAACCTTGCTTGTATCAGGGGCCTGATTGGAGGCCGCCTTGATCTCGCCACTGGCATCTTCTTTCTGCTGGTTGACATTGCCAGTCATCGTACTTTTGAGCGTTTGCGGCTGATCGCCTTGCATAAAGTTTTCGGTGTCGCCGAGGGTTTTGGGCATGATCTTAGCGATTTCAGCGCGTAGCAGAGCGAGAAAACTATCGGCTTCCGGCTTTTTGCTCTTTGCCGACTGCATGGTATCTACTTGATTGGCCTGTGCGCCCGCCAGTTTCTCATTGGCAGGTGGCAACGCGGCAGCCTGAGCTTCAGCGGCCTTGCGTTGGGGAGAGGGATGCCGTTTGGTTTGAGCTGCGCTCTGTTGCAGCTTGCTCATCACCTTCTGGAAGCGCGGGTCCTTTGCCGCCCTGGGGTCTTTTAATGTAATGGATGGTCCAGCCGGTGAAGAAGCCAGCAAGGATGGAGGCAACTTGACGCGGGTGGGAGCAACGGCTGCCCCGGAGGCACGCGCAGGTCCTGAACCCTTTCGCGCTGCCTGGGATGATCGGACCGGTGGCCCTGGACTCCTGCGTACTGCATGAGGCAAGCGGGCAGGGGCATGCGCTGGCCCTAGACTCCCTCGTGTCGCCTGAGGCGGTTGAGCCGTGGAGTCTATAGGAGCCGGACGTGTGGGCCGCGCAGCCATTGCCATTGCGTTTACCTCCCGTTGCCGTTCAATGTTGCCGTAGAGTTGTGGCGCAGCGGGCAAATGGCGGCTATTTTGCGATATTCGCGTTGTACCGCATCATTGAGATGCTGCGAGGTCATGGTACCACCACTATCAAGCGCCAGCAGCGAGGCGTGCAGGACGGCATTGCGAATCTGCCCGCCCGTGAGTACACAGCGACCGGCGATTTCGCGCAGCAGCGCTTCATCGACGGCATGGCTCACAGGCAGGTGCAGTTGCCAGATCAGCCAGCGTTCCTCTATGTCGGGCGGGTGAAACTCGATGACGACATCTATACGCCGCCGGAAAGCGCTATCGATACGGTCGCCCGCGTTGGTCGTCACCAGCAGGATGCCCTCGAAGGTCTCCAAACGCTGCAACAGGTAGTTTGTTTCCAGGTTAGCGTAGCGGTCATTGGCATTCTGCACATTGGTGCGCTTCGTGAGCAGGGCATCGCCCTCGTCCAGCAGCAAAATCACGTCCAGTTCCTCAGCGCGAGCAAACACGCGGTCGAGGTTCTTTTCCGTCTCGCCAATATACTTATTGACCACCGATGAGAGATCGAGCCGGTACAGGTCCATCTCAAGCACCGAGGCTAGCAGGCGAGCAGCCAGCGTCTTGCCTGTGCCGCTCGGCCCACTGAGCAGAGCGCGCACACCCACGTTCAACTGCGTTCCCAGGGTAGGGCCGACCAGCGAGTGCAGGTGTTCGCGGTGGCGACAACGATTTTCCAGGTGATACAACTCGTGCATGGTATCGGCTCGCAAGGCGAGGTGTCCCCAGTTGCCAATGGCAGGCAGGGCGGTCGCCAGTGTTTCCAGTTCCTGGCGATGCAAGGCGCGGCTGGCCTGACGCACATCCGACAGTTCGACCGCTTCATGCTCCGCAAGCGCGGCGTGTGCCTGCGCCAGCCGCGCCACTCGTCGAATATTGCCGCCTGTCATGCGCACGGACTCGCTGATCGCATCCAGGGAGCTGCCGGGACAGTTCTGAAGTCCGCGCTGCCAGTGCAGGCGGCGCGCCTCCCCGTCGGGCATATCAAGCACTATCGTCAGCGCCTGCTCAACGCATGGGCCGCTTATACCACCCTGCTTGCCGAGCACAAAGCCCAGTGGGCCATCATAGCCACCAATGGCCGGCAGTTCCAGATGCTCGCCAGCCGCAACGTCGAGCACGACGACGGGAAAGGCGTGCAGCAGCGTCGCCAGCGGCCCTATCAAACGCCAGCACTCCTCGTATCGCTTATCCTGTTTGTTGATTCCATGAACCTCCAACATGCCTCGACCTAGAGCACGGGCAATGGCGCCCAGGGTGGTGCGCCGCCCGTTGCGCTGCGGGCCGCGCACCACCAGAGCGCGTGTATCATCAGAAGCAAGCAGAGCAGGCATGTTATGGAGTGCCTGGCGCACAGCAGCAGGCACGATCAGATCGTTCAACGCCAGCAGCCGCTGCGGCGCGGAATAGCGCAGCCAGGGGGCCAGCTCGTACACAGCCGGGTGAGCAGGATGCTGGGTGTCCCCTGGCGCTATGAATTGCGCCCCTACACCGTCGGACACTGTGAATTGCCCCCCAGCGCCGGGTACATCACCACGCAGGACATCCCATAGTAGGGAGGGCAATTGCAACGCGCCCTCGCTGCGCGGCACATCGGGATTCATCACCTGCACCAATCCCAGGGCCAGCAGCCGCCACAGGACAGCCCGTCCGCTATTCTCTTCACGCGCCCCATCGTCGCCGCGCCACCAGGTGTCGAGCAAACCAGAGGTCGGGCGGCGCTGCCCACCCTGCATGGCTTCAAACAGGAAGCCAAAACGAATATCTTCTTCCACCAGCCCGATGCTCAAGAGCAGCGTCAGCGAGCGCGAGTCCAGTTCCACAGCCTCGCATAAAGCGCGCAGCGGCAAATGCCCAGGCACGCTCTCTTCCCAGTTCGCGATTGCATTATGCCACCAGTCCTCGTCAAGCGCCTTCCCCTCCGGACTGCTCGATACCAGTTCATCGTAGTAGCCCTTGAGAAACGGAAATTGCTCCCAGGCCGCTTCATACGAGCCAAGCGAGTCAACAACATGCCTCACGAGGCGCTGCACCGTCGCAAAGAAACACAGCTTGAAGTGCGTGGACGGCGTCTCCGGCAAGTCCGCGAAGGGACTGCGCTGTACAGTTTCGCTCGTAAACAACGGTTCCTCGCCTCCTTACATTACAAAAAGTGAAACGCGACGAAACGCCCGGCGGCAGGTATCCATGCCGGGTCGCGATCAAGCCCCGCCAGCCGTATCTCAATCGGCAAATCGTTCAATGACAGGAAAATATCCAGGTGGGTCGCGGTCGCGACGATATGGGCGCGATGCTCGCACAGCGTGCGCGCCATGGCGCTGCCCTCCGCCAGCCCCAGCGCTCGTTGCAGGCGAGCGCACAGGTAGGGTACCAGCCAGTCAAGCCAGCGCGTGAGAGGCGAACTAACACCCGGAGCCGAACATTCCTCGCGGGAGCGCTGTACCACCTGCGCATCCCCATACGGCTGCATGGCTTGCAGAAGCTGTTGCAGCGCGTCA
>DASTKE010000086.1:0-10915 GCA_035716105.1 Ktedonobacteraceae bacterium
CGGTGAAGGATATGGTGGCGGATGCGCGCACGCGCATTAAGGGGTTGTCGAAGGAGGAGATGGAGCGGGAACTGGCGTCGGGCGAGGCGCTTATCGTCGATATTCGCGATGTGCGCGAGCGCTGGCGAGGTGGCACGATTCCAGGCTCAAAGCATGTCCCACGCGGGATGCTGGAGTTCTGGGCCGATCCAGAGTCGGAGTACCACAAGCCTTTTATGCAGCGCGAGCGCAAGATTATCCTGTTCTGCGCCGGTGGGCTGCGCTCGGCGCTGGCGGCGGACGTGCTGCAAAAGATGGGCTATCAGGACGTGAACGATCTGGAGATGGGCTTCGATGCCTGGAAGAACGCCGGTGGCGCTTCGCAGGATGTACCCGTTCCTGACAATTTGCGTGGCTAAAATACTGATGACAACGAACAGGCTGATGTTTTGCTGCCGTGGCAGCAAAACATCAGCCTGTTCGTTGTCATCAGCATTTTACCGTTTTATCAGCAATGCCAGGGCGGTGATGCCGGCGAGGGCGAGGCAGAACCAGCCTTCGACCATTTGATGCATGTTGGTGAGGAGGATGCCGCCACCGAGCGAGGCGACAAACATCAGCAGCCAGGTGAGCGTGCGAGATGCCGTCCCGGTTCCCTCGAAGCTAACGCCGTTGTGTCCTCCACGGCGACCGCGCCGGCGTCTGTGTCCATTTTCCGCTGGCCCGATGCCTGCCAGTCGAACCTCGATCTGGCCCGTTTCCAGCCTGGTGATGGCACGTTCAAGCGAGCGCGGCAAGGTGAGCAGTGTGCGACCTGTGTCGAGCAACTGGTTGAGGATTTCCTGGATGGTCTGACTTGCGCCCTCGGCGTCCAGACCCAGGAATTTGCGGGCGTAGGGCGTGGCGACCTCGACGAAATTGAACTCCGGCGAGAGGCCGGTGGAGACTCCCACCAGGGTGCCGATGGCGCGCCCGGTGAAAGCGAACTCGGCGGGTACCTGGAAAGGCTGGCCGTAGAGAAGCTGTTCCACGTCCTGCGATACTTCGGGGATGTCCAGGTCGCGAGCCTCGCCCAGTGTCAGGCCAAAGTATTGTTCCATCATCAGCGCCACACCGCGTTCGATGGCGACCATGTTTGCGCCTTCGCCGATGAAGCCGAGTTTGCCCAACGCCTCGACGAGGGCATGTGAATCGCGGCCCACGAAGCTCAAAAACAGTTCTTTGAGCGATTTCTTCATGCTTTTGCCGAGCGTTCCCACCATGCCAAAGTCGACGAAGGCGATAATGGGGCCGTTTCCCGGCGCACCCGGCTTGACAAAGATGTTGCCGGGATGCGGGTCGGCGTGGAAGAAGCCGGCATCAAAGAACTGGTAGAAGTAAGCCTGCACGGTGCGCTTCGCGACTTCGAGGCGACTGATATGGGCAGCTTCGAGCGCGGCATAGTCATTGATCTTGATGCCGTCGATCCACTCTAGCACAAGCAACCGCCGTGTTGTATAATCCTCGTAGACACGCGGGATATAGATATTCGGATCATCCTTGAACATCTCTTGAAAACGCTGAGCGTTGGCCGCTTCTGTGACGTAGTCTATCTCCTCGTAGACGGTGCGTTTGAATTCGCGATAGACGCCCATGAGGTCGATAAACTCGCTGGTGTCCACAAAGCGGTTAATCACCCAGATGACGAACTTGAGGGTACTCAAGTCGGAGCGCACAAGCTGCTCGATGTTGGGGCGCTGAATCTTGACGGCGACCTCTTCTCCGGTGGAGACAAGGACCGCCTTATGCACCTGTCCAAGCGAGGCCGCCGCAGTGCATTTTCGCTCTAATGTGCTGAAGACCTGTTCAACCGGCTTCCCTAACTCTGTCTCGATCACGCTGACGACGTGGCTGAATGGCGCGGGCGGCACTTCGTCCTGCAAGGAGCCAAGCACGGCCAGCGCCTGCTCCGGCAGCAGGTCGGCGCGGGAACTGAGAAATTGTCCCAGCTTAATCAGGAGCACGCCAAGTTTGATGGCAGTCTGGCGAAAGGCAACCAGCACTTGAACCAGCACCTCAATGTTCGGGTGTACATCATAATTGCCTCGTTCGCGGGCGCGAATGACGCGGCGGCGCTCGCGGTAGATCACCCAGATCGTCCAGAGCAGGAGGCGTGAAACGCGGAGGAAGCGGACGGCTTGCGAAAATCTATTGATCCGTGTCGTTTTGACACTCATAGTTGACCCTTTCCTGGCTAAATAGCCCTTATAGCATATCATACCATGTACGTTCCTGACGAGGTAAGAGTTTAAGGGAAACTCTGTAGGAGCCGATCAGGAATTTTCACGGCCAGAACGGGAATTCCGTAGGCGGTGCATTTATGCCCGCACCGCCGATTTATCGGCTGGTTGCTACGGGCCGATAATGAATTTTCACGACCAAGATCGGTAGGGATCTGTCATTCTGAGCGCAGCGAAGAATCTGCCTCACCCCCCGAAGATTCTTCGCTGCGCTCAGAATGACACAACCGGTTTTGGTCGTGAAAGTTCATAATCGGCGGTGCGGGCATAAATGCACCGCCTACGAGCAATGCTTAAGGAGGTACCGCTTTGAATAGTTGCCATCGTAGCCTTATCACTGGTATCGGTCATGGCTATAGCCTGCTGTTTTTGGAACAGGGATACGCGCAGGCACCCACACCAAAGGCGCGTGATTTTGAACTGCCTGGTGATCGCGTGCAGTACGCGCCCGACCGGCCCGCTGATGTGAAACATGTCAAGCTGGATATCACGCTCGATTTTGAGCAAGAGACGATCAGCGGCACGGCCTACACCACCTTCTCGGCGCTGTATGACGAGGTGAAAACCATCATCTTTGACGCGGTCGAACTGCATGTCGAGCACGTGACACTTGATGGCAGGCCGCAGGAGTTCAGCACGAGCGACAAAAAGCTGCGCGTGACGCTGGATCGCCCCTACAGCTATGGTGAGGAGTTTACACTGGCGGTGCAGTATCACGCGAAGCCGCGCACGGGTCTGCACTTCATGAAGCCTGTACCAGAAGACCCGACGCGCCCCGTTCAGGCCTGGACGTTCGGCCAGCCGCGCTACCACAGCCACTGGTTTCCCTGCCATGACGCGCCCAATGATCGCGCCACCACCGAGATAGTGGTCACAGTTCCCGCGCAGTTCCAGACCATCTCCAACGGCAAGCTGCTGGAGGTGATCGACAACGGCGCGACGAAGACGCATCACTGGTTGCACGACATTCCGCACGCCGCCTACCTTGTCTCGCTGGTCGTGGGCGATTTCGCGGTTATCGAAGACAGCTACAATGATATCCCCGTCACCTACTATATTCGGCATGACCGCAAGGACGACGCGCCACTGTACATGGGCAAGACGCCAGAGATGATGCGTTTCTTTTCAGAATACACCGGCGTCGAATACCCCTACAGCAAGTACGCGCAGACGGTGGTCGAAATCTATACCGGCGCGATGGAGCACACCACCACGACCACGCACAGCTTCATGCTGGTACCCGATCAGAAGGCGGCGCTGGACATCGACCTCGTTCCCATCGTGGCGCACGAACTGGCGCACCAGTGGTTCGGCGACCTGATTACTTGCCGCGACTGGCCCAACGGCTGGCTGAACGAGGGCTTCGCCACCTACTTCGAGGAACTGTGGGGCGAGCATGACCAGGGCATAGACTACTTCAAGCAGTCGATGCTTGACCTGAAAAACGGCTATATAGAGGAGGACAGCCACTATCGCCGCCCCATCGTCTACCACATCTATCACGATGACGGCTTTGAGCTGTTCGATGGGCATATGTATAACAAGGGTGGCTGGGTGCTGCACATGCTGCGCCACCAGCTCGGCGAGAAAACCTTCCGCCGCGCCATCAACGGCTACCTGAAGCGTTACCGCGAGCGTGAAGTCATCACGGCTGACCTGGAACGCACGATTGAGGAGGTGACGGGACGCAGCATGGCCCAGTTCTTCCAGCAGTGGGTCTATTCCGGCGGCTACCCGGCCTTCGAGGTCGACTACTCCTGGGATGAAGAGCATCACATGGCGAAGGTGAAGATCAAGCAGACGCAGAAGGTCGACGAACTCACGCCATGCTTTGTGACGCCCGTTGACCTGGCCTTTACCATTCCCACCTCGGATGAGGCCGGGGAAAATGCAAAGGATGCCGATACGACTGAAACCCGCACGGTACCGATGCGCGTGGTAGTGGGCGAAGATGGGCAGGTGGAGCAGAGCTTCTATATCCCATTGGAGCGCGAGCCGGTGATGGTGCGCTTCGATCCCGACGGCTGGCTGCTCAAAACGCTCAAGTTCGAGCGTTCACAGAAGATGCTGCGCTACCAGTTAGCGCATGATCCCGACGTGCTGGGCCGTATCGAGGCGGCGGAGGCGCTGGGCGAGCAGGAGGACGACGCCAGCATCAAGGTGCTGTCGCAGGCGCTGTTCAATGACACCTTCTGGGGTGTGCGCGTGGCGGCAGCCGAGGCGCTGGCGAAGATTGGCAACCGGGCGGCGCAGGATGTGCTCTTGCAAGGGCTGCGGGAACTCGATGCCACACAGTTCTCACGAGCGCGTGCCGCCATTGCATCAGCGCTCGGTCGCTACGCGCAGCCCGCACAGGCGGAACTGGCGCAGCGTTCCGCCGAGGCGCTGAGCGCGCTGATCGAGCAGAGCGATGTGAGCTACTTGGTAGAGGCTGCCTCTGCCCAGGCGCTGGGCAAGACGCGCACAGCCGGGGCCGTCGAGCAGTTGGCGAAGGTCATTGACCGGCCATCGTGGATGAACAACGTGCAGCGTGCCATCTTCCGTGGTCTGGCCGCGACCGGCGAGGATCGCGTGGTGGAGATCATCACGCCATATCTCACGGATGCCACGCGCCATCCCACGCTGCGTTTCGCCGCCGCCTACGGCCTGATGGCGGTCGGGCAGAACCGCCATCTCTACAGCGAGGAGGCGCGCCAGCGTGCCGTGACCGCCCTACTTGAGGCGGTGGAGCACGATAGCTGGGATCCAATGCGCGCGGTATCCGCTTACGCGCTGATGCAGCTTGGCGAGAAACGCGCCATCGACGTGCTGGAAAGCGTAGCCAGCCGCGAGTTGGATTCGCACACGCAGCGCAGTATGCGCAGCGCCGCCCATGCCTTGCGCTCCGGTGACAAGACCGATGCACAATTGAAGCAACTGCGCAAAGACCTTGACCAGGTGCGCGAGGAAAACCGGAAGCTGAAAGAGCAACTAGGTGCGCTGGAGGCACGTGTAAAGTAAGGAGTATACTGGGGGATCCAGGGTATCGCATGAATGAGGAACGATACCCTGGACATTTGTAGTATACCATATTAAGCCCATGTATAACCAGGTGGATTGGTATATTTAGATGAAAGTGCAACATTCTTACCGTTTCGTGCGTCAAGTATTATAGAGGGGAACGATACAAGTTTATAGCGGTTGAGCTTCTTGCGCGGGAATCCCTGTTTCTACCTTCTAGATGCTATGCAGGCAAGTAGCACTATGTCAATCGCTACTGATTTTACTTACGAAATAATTCAGACGACTGTCTGTATGCTCTGTATAAAGACGGAGGTGAACCTTGCCCGGCGTGCGTGTGGAGGATTCTCCGGCAATAGCGAAGCGCAAGCAGGATATTACCTCGTGGCAAGAGGTAGATATTTCTCGTTTAGGCGCGAAAGCCAGAAAACGATTTATAAAACGTACATCTGCTCTAGAAGCTTACTTTACCAGCGATGCCTCTCTTGATGAGATCGTGCGGCGGTATCAAATACCGCAGGAGATGCTGCTCAAGCGGGCCGAGCAAGCCCTGATGCTGCACGAAGACGGCCAGCCCTGGGGATTCCGCGTCTTCTATCCAGGAGCAGTGGTTGTCGACCACGCGGCCCCAATACCAGAAACCCCGAATCCATCATCCGGCAGCGAAGAGACGATGACGGAAGACATTGTTTCTCCTGTGGAAGTTACTGTGGTGCCAGCCATTGAGGAGACTGTCCCATCCGCGCAGGCGGAGGAAACGGACGAGGGAGAGCCTGTCTCTACACCCGCACCAACGGAAGAACATACCGAGCCAGACCTGGCGGTAGAGCCGATGCGCGTCACGCCAGCGCTGGGGACCGAAGCCGAAACGGCGCAGGAAACCCAGGAAGCGCGGGAAGACCTGCCAGCCGAGCCGGAAGCCGCCGCGGAAGAGATGGACGCCACACCGGTCGCTCAAAAGCGACCACCAGAAAAATGTAGTAACACCCCTGGCGGGTCTCAGGAAGCCACCTCTGCTGACGGGCTTCAGCAAGCGGCTTCTCTCGATATCTCTCAGGAATCTGATCCAGTTGAAAGTCAGGATGAGAGCACCTCTGACGAGCATACTGCGCTTGAGCCTGTGCCGACGACCACAGGAGCAGTGATTGCCGCTTCTGCGGTGACAATTGCTGTGGTACCAGCGCGCAGGGGCCTGGTATTGCCCGCTACAAAAAAGGTGTTTGTGAGCGGGAAGGCCGGAGAGCAGCGTCGCTTTGTGCGCAAGCGCTGGGAGCGGGAAACAAAGCAGCACCGGCAGAAGCGCCTGCACCGCATCGTGGCGCTGAGCGTGGTGGCGGTTCTGCTCGTGATGATCGCGCTGCCGATAAGCGGCGGACTGGCTGCGTATAGCGCCTACAGCAATATTCGCGGTGTGGCGTTGGATGGCGTCGACCACTTGCTCAAAGTGAAAAGCCTGCTGAGCGTCTCGAAGAGCGACCCTATGGCGGCCCTCAATGCCACAAAGTTGCAGGAGGCGCAGGTTGAGTTCAAAGGCGCGGAAAGCGATTTCACGCAGCTTCAGGGACTGGTGAATCGTCCCGACCTGCAATCGGCCATTAACCAGTTTTCGCCGCATTATGGCAGCCAACTGGATATGGCGCAGCGCCTGGTGCGTGTCGGCCTGGATGTTTCACGCATGGGGAACGAGGTAAGCAGCGTCGCGTTGCTCGGCGCGAACCTCGTGCATAGCTCGCCGCTGGCGACCGGATCTACAAAGCCGCTCATCACTGTCGCCGATGTTTCCGCGGTCGAGGGTGCGCTCGTCCACGCGCTCTACTATATCGACGATATTCAAACGCAGATGAGCCAGGTTTCGCTGCAAGAACTGCCGATTAGCACGGCGCAGAAAACCGAACTGGCCTCCATTATGCCGCTATTGCCCAAAGCTCGGAACTATATCGTGCAGGCGCAGAGCATGGTGGGGCTGGTTGCGTGGCTGCTGGGCGTTGGCTCCCCGCGCCGCTTCCTGGTACAGACGCTGGATAGCGCGGAACTGCGCCCCAGTGGCGGCTTTGCCGGGCAATACGGCATCCTGCAAATTCAGGATGGCCGCGTCGCTCCGTTTACCCTGCGCGACGTGGCGCTGCTCGACTATGCCGGCAATGGTAACGAACTGAACAACTCCGCTCCGCCGCAGTACCGTAGCTGGATGAACTTCGGCTTCTTCGGCCTGCGCGACTCCAACCTGTCCGGCGACTATCCGACCACGGCTCGCATCAATATGCAGACCTTCCAGGACGAGGGCGGCGGTCCCATCGATGGCAATATCGAACTGACGCCCGCCGTGATCTCGCACGTGCTGCAAGTGACCGGCCCGATCAAAGTCGCTCAGTACAACGAGACCATCACGGCACAGAACCTGGAACAAAAGCTGCACTACTACCAGCAGGACTTCGGCGCAATCGCCATTGAGAAGCAAAAGACCGGCAGCAATAGCCACGAGGTGCGCAAAGCCTTCACCGGCCTGCTCGGTAAGCTCCTGATGGATAAGGTACGTCACCTGCCGGTTTCTAAACTGCTGCAAGTTGGCAAGTACGCGATGCAGGATATCAAGGCGCGAGACCTGGAAATCTACTTCACCAATCCAGCCGCCGAGTCATGGCTGGTCGAGCACGGCTTAAGTGGAGGCATGGATGCCTTTACCAAACAGGATGGCTTCATGGTGGTGCAGGCCAATATCAGCATCAGCAAAGCCAGTCAATACGTGCATACGACCGAGCAAGACGCCATCACGCTGGACTCGCATGGCGGCGCAACCCACGTTCTGACCATCACGCTCAATTACCAGCAGACCGGCCCGGTCTACGGCTACGATACCTACGCGGACTACATCCGCGTCTACGCTCCACCCAACGCGCAGTTCATATCGGGCGATGGCTTCGATACAGGGCACCGACTCTGCACGCCCACCACCACAAAACCTCCGAAGGGAAAAGGCACAGGCACTGGTACAGGAACAGGAACCACAAGCGGCTGTGGGCAATATAATAGCTCCTTCCCCAGCGACGCTCGTTACTGCCCCAGCGGCAACTACTCGCTAGGCGAGCGCGGCTTCAACTATGCCTGGCCGGTTGACAGCCTGGGCGCGCCAACCGCGATGACCAGCGACCTGCCCGGTCATGCCATGTGGGGTGGTCTGACGGAGACGCCCAAAAACTGCATCTCCACCATCACCGTCTCCTGGTATGTGCCGCACGCTGTGAAGCACGTCCCCGGCCAGTCGCCCTACGTGCTCTATGTGCAGAAGCAGGGCGGCTACATCCCAACCGTCCAGCTCACCATCGACACGAGCGCCATCAAGGGCCTCAAACCCTACAACTTCAGCGGCAAACTCTCCGCCGACAAGCTGTTCGCGCTGCCGATATTGAAGTAGGGGCCGATTGATCGCGCCCCATAGGCATAAACTTCAGCTCTCGGCAGGCCACCCTCTTGCGGGTGGCCTGCCGGGTTCCCTCCCTTAACTTCATGTCTATGGGGGCCGATTGATCGCGCCCACCACCGATTGATCGGCTCTTGCCCGAGGGGCCGATCAATCGGCCCCTACATGCAGATGTTATGGCGATCTGGGTCAATGTTTTCCGATGAATCTGAGTCAATGTTTTCCGGTGAATTTGGGACAAATGCCCATTGACATTCCTGGATTCTCAGGGTATGCTTTTCTCACGATTGCTGTAACCATTGTTACAAAAACAGGTAACGAGGTTTTTTTCGATAAAGGTGACAAAGCTCTTTACTGCGGAGGTGTCCTGTGGATTATCGCATTTCGATTGTGGGATTGTTGATCGGCTTTCTGGTCGGTTTGACCGGCATGGGCGGCGGCTCTCTGCTGGCTCCGATTATGATTTTGTTCTTTCGTATCCCGCCTGTCTGGGCGGTCAGCACCGATATCGCCTACTCTACGGTGACGAAGGCGGTTGGTTCGATCGTGCATATCCGGCAGAAAAATGTGAATTTCAAGGTGGCCCTCTGGCTGGCCTGCGGCAGCGTCCCGGCGACGTTGTTAAGCGTTACGCTGGTGCAGTATATTCGCAAGCACTATGGAGATGTCGTCAACGGCATCATCATCCATGCCATCGGCTGCGTGCTGCTGCTGGTCGCGGTGCTGCTGATTGTAAAGCCCTACCTGATGCGCTTGATTGACCGCCACAACATGGAAAAGCAGAAGCAGGAAGCGCTTACGGCTGAAACTCCTGTTACCAGAAAACCTTCTCTGTGGGAGAGCCGCTATCGCCCGGCGGGCACCATCTTCGTTGGTGCCTTCGTCGGCTTCCTGGTTGGCCTGACCTCGGTTGGCAGTGGCACGCTGATTATCGTCTCGATGGCCTTCCTCTACCCACGCCTGACGACCAAAGAACTTGTTGGCACGGACGTTTTCCAGGCGTTCATGCTGCTGGCGGCTGGCCTGATCGGCTATTTGAACGCGGGAACCATCAACTGGTCTATTGCAGGCCTGCTGCTGGTTGGCTCGCTCCCCGGCGTGCTGTTGGGCAGTCGGGCCAGTAAGTACATTCCAGAGCAGTTCATGCGCCCCGTCCTCGCCGTTGTGCTGGTCATCTCCGGCTGGAAGCTGATCTAGCGCAGGTGCGTACATAAGCTAATGAGACACAAGGGGTGCAGTTCATTTTTTTGGCACGGAGGGGAAAAACCCGAAGGCACCCGCAATGGGCCACCCAACCGCATCCCATCCGCCCCTGCCTCTACACCCCAACCTCGTCATGAGTGGTCAGTGTAGAGGCAGGGGGGGCGGTGGATGAAGGGGGAGGCCCCTTGCGGGTGCCTTCGTTCCCCCTTCCCGTTCCTTCCCTCTGCAAACACCTGACGGATATCTTCTTGCCACCTCTAGAAATACGCCAGTTCAAGCGCATACTTCGCATGTTCATTCAGGCAAATTGGTGAAAAAAGTGGCTACATCAGGTCTCCCATCGTTATTTTTATGTAACGGAAAGGGACGATATGAGTATTTTGAGACAACAGGAACGAACGTTGACACTGTGGGAATGGCTCTGGGGATGGATGCGAACCTGGGCGCACTGGCTGCGTGAGCGACAGCACTGGCTGGGGCTGCACCTGGCGAACCTGCTAGAGGACAACAAACCGAAAAATAGCATCGCGGTGCTTGATGGTGTGCGCGCCTTCGCCATTATTTTTGTGATTGTCTACCACGTTAATCGCATGACGGGCGACCAGTTGTGGGACAAGACGGCGTTTCCCCTGGCCTCGTCGCTCTCCACGGCGGGATCATCGGGCGTGCTGTTATTTTTTGTGCTTTCTGGCTTTCTGCTCTTCATGCCCTTCGCGAAGGCGCTGCTCTTCGACAGCGACTGGCCCTCGGCGCGAGTCTTTTACCTGCGCCGCGTCCTGCGCATCATCCCCGGCTACTACCTCTCGCTTTTCCTGATTATGCTGCTGTTTCAGCCGCAGTATCTGCAGCCCGACCACACCAACCAGTTCTTGCTCTTCGTCACCTTTTTTATGGACTCTTCGCGCCTGACCTTCCGGCAGTTGAACGGGCCGTACTGGACACTGGGCATCGAGTGGTGGTTCTACATGCTGCTGCCCTTGCTCACGCTCGGCATGTACGCCGTTGTGCGCCGTTTTCCGCGCTCGCGCCGCCTGCC
>DASTKE010000087.1:0-14105 GCA_035716105.1 Ktedonobacteraceae bacterium
CACTTTCCTGCTCGGCAAGCTGCTCCATCACATCGGCCACGCTCGCCCACTGGCCATGCGCGCCGGAATACTGGGCGAGACCGAACAGGCGCGCCTGCCGTTCCAGACACGCGGCAGCACCTGGTATCCCGGCTTCCCGCATGAAGGCGGCGGCATCCAGATTGCGGCGTGCAGCGAGGGGCAAGGCAAAGTGCAGCAGATGGCTCACTAATGAGTCAGGAACCTCACCCCGCAAGTCTTTCGCGAGCATGGCGAACACTCGCACCCCGCCATAAGCGACCGGCCCACCGGGATCGGCCTCCAGGTTGGCACGTGCGGCTGGCAGGGTGCGCGCAATCATTGTCTGCCGGCTCACCTGCTCAACCTGCTGGAAGCTGGCACGGTAGGTGTAGGGAGCCGTCCGGTAGGGGACGCGCTCGGCTTCCCAGGCTTGCAGGAACTCGTGATGCGGCAACAGCGCACAGGGATAGCCCTGCGGGTCGTGCAGGAGCACGAAATCATCTTCGACGGCCAGAACAGCCATAAAGTGGTCGGCACCCGCCATGTAGTGGTGTCCAGGGTGGTAGGACAGATAGCCCATATCGACCGGGCCAACCAGCACTGGAGCTTTCCTGGCCGCTTCGCGCACCTGTGCCAGCGCTTCGGCTCCACTCCCACCGCGCTGCTCCTGGCATATCCAACCAAGCGCGCTCAGTGCCCGCGTCAGTCCGCTATCCGGGTCGATGTTTGCTCCGCTGAAGAAGACCAGGGGACCATCTTCGAGCGCCAGGTACATGTTGCCAAACGGAACGGTGGTTAAACACTCCAGAAAGCCGGGAGTGGCCAGTTCGCGGGCATCCGCTCCCGCGCCCAGCAGGCTCATATAGAGGCTATTGGCGTAGCAGTACGCGCCATTCCCTGAGTAAGGTGTCATGATGCTGCATCCTCCTGTGATATGATTTGCTTGCATCTTGCGTATTCACTCTTCACTGCTATAAGCATACCATGCAAATATGACATCCCATGTCAGGATTTCTATGGCTTTATGCAACCGTTCGTCCGACGGCGCAACTGAGAATTCCAGCGTAATTCCAAAATGAAATGAGATTTCACGCTAACTCCGAAAAAAGTTTGGAATAGAGGTTAAAAACCTGTCGTAATATCCAAAATGACAGAATGAAAGCAGGAAGGAAAATCCACTTCGCCAGTAAAAATTTGTGGTGGACCCGGAAAGCCGTATCTGGCTAGCTGGAAGCTGTTTCCAGGGCTGCTGCTTCCTCCAGGTGTCCGCACAGTCGTAAGAGTTGAGCGTAGCAGGCGCGGGTTTCCAGCGTGTCGGGGTTTCCTGGCCCCAGGTACTGTTCGCGGATGTGTAGAGCCTGCTGATAAAGTTCCAGGGCCTGCTCCGGCTGGTTGCGTCGTTCGTGCAGCCGTGCGAGGCCATGCAGGCTGTCAGCCGTTTCCAGGTGCTGCATTCCTCGTTGCTGGGATCGAATGGCGAGCGCGCGCTGGTAGAGCTGCTCCGCCTCCGCGTAGCGACCCTGCTCGCGGTAGAGGTCGGCCAGCCCGTTGAGGGGGTAGGCGACCTGAGGGTGAGAGCTCCCCAACGCCTGCTCGCGAATGCGCAGGGCGCGCTGGTAGAGCGGCTCGGCTCGCTGGTAGTCGCCTTGCTCGCGGTAGAGGTCGGCCAGGTTGACGAGGGGGAAGGAGACCTCAGGATGCCCCGGCCCCAACATCTCCTCACTGAGGTGCAGGGCACGCTGGTAGAGCGGCTCGGCCTGCTTATGATTGCCTTGATCCAGATAGAGACAGGCCAGATTGTTGAGGCGGGTGGCGGCCTTGCGATGTTTCTGGCCGAACAGCTGCTCATCAAGGTGCAGGGCACGTAGCAAGAGCGGCTCGGCCTGTTGGTACTGGCCTTGTTCAGCATAGAGAATGGCCAGATCGTTGAGCAGAGCCGCCATCTCAGGATGCATTTCCGCAGGCTCCTGCTCCCAGAGGTGCAGCGCACGCCGGAAGAGCGGCTCCGCCTCTACAAAGCGGCCCTGCACGCGATAGAGGTCGGCCAGCCCGTACAGCGGAAAGCCCATCTGGGGATGGTCCGGTCCGAGCGCCTGTTCAGATATGGAGAGGGCGCGCTGGTAGAGCGGCTCGGCCTGCTCGTACTGGGCACGCTGACACAGGTAGTCCGCCGCTCTGATCAGCACAGAGACCAGTGCCAGGCTGTGCGCCTCCTGGGCTGTGCTCGCCGCGACGCTGAGCACATGCGGCAAGAGGCGGCTGCATACTTCCCATTGTTCCCAACCCTCTCTCCTGACGGAGGGAAAGAGCAGATTGAGGGCCGCAATGGCTCGCCTTCTCCACTGCTCGCGCTCCCCTTCGCTCATCGCATCGGCCAGCACCGCCTGCACCAGGCGGTGGATCGAGAGCGTTTGCTCGCGACCGTTGCGCCGCAGCAACGAGTAGTGCTGGATCACAGAGAGCGCCTGGTTAAAGGCCAGGGGATCAGTCTCAATGGTGGCCAGCGCAGGCCCCAGGTGGGTCGCCGCCCGCAGGAAAAGCGCCTCGGGAATGGCATCGGGATGCAGCACGGCGCACAGCCGCAGCAGATCGCTCGCCAGGGTACTACGCTGCTCAATCAGGGCAAACGAAAGCGACCAGGTGGTGGCGACCGAGTCGGGATGGTCCGGAGCCACTCCCCCGCGGTGCCGCAGTAGCCTGGCCCGGTAGTTGCGGGAGAGTTCCAGGTACTGCTGGAGGCCGCAGCCGGTCTCTTCCAGGTAAGCACCCGCCTGGTCCAGCGCCAGAGGTAAGCCCCCGAGTTCCTGGGCGAGTTGCACCGCCGCCTGCCAATCGGCAGGCTCGGCCTGGGCCAGGGACGCATCCAGGGCGAGCAGCCCGGCCCGTCGCAGCAGCAGCAGCGGCGCCTCGTCCACGTCCAGTGTCTCCAGTTCGACGCGAGTGGCCAGCGCGCCTGGAGCCTGGGCGCGTGTCGTCAGCAGGAGATGCCCGGAGAGCGGCACCGGCAGAAATTCAGGCAGCAGGGCAAGATCATCGGCATTATCCAGGATCAGGAGCCAGCCGGTGTTCTGGCTCAACCAAGTCTTGACCGCTGCTAGCACGACGCCCTGATCCCGCTCGTCTCGCTCGGGCAGGCGCAGCACGGAGGCGATCTCAAGCAAGCCGACCACCAGGGTGTCGCGGCTATCGGCGCGCGTCCAGAAGATCGCTCGGTAGTCGGCAGCATGGCGATAGGCATATTCGAGGGCCACCTGGGTTTTGCCAACCCCGCCCAGACCGCAGATGGCCTGCGGCTGTGAGAAGGTCTTTGCCTGACCTGCCAGGAACTGGCGTCGCAGGCGGACCAGCACCTCTTCGCGACCCAGGAAGAACGGGTTGCGCGGGAAGGGAAGTCCCCCTATCCGGGAGTCTGTTTGCGGTGCCTCCGAATCCCTGCTCTCGAGCAACTCGAGGTCTTTCACGTATGCGATAGCTTGCGTCCGGCTTTTGACCCCCAGCTTACTGTAGATCTGCCGATTGTACCACTTGATCGTATTCAAGCTCAAGAAAAGCTCGTCGGCAATTTGCTGGTCTGATAGGCCAGCCGACAGCCGTTTCAAAATCTCTTGTTCGCGTTCGTTCAGCAGGTTTGCTGGCGTTCCCTTTTCTTTCATGAGCCTGTTTTCGATTGAGAGGAGATGTATGAACGTATTGCTGTGTACAACAACATTGTACTCGCTGTTGCTGAGGCTGTCCAGTTCCTGGACAACTTTTTCCACTCTTCTTTCCATTCGAAAGAATGGAGACATTCAATCTCATTCATCTTATGCTTAGGAAGACAGGAGCAAGGCTATAGGGTATCAAATACCCTGCAAAAAGCAGTATGGATAACCCTTGTATCGTTATCATTATCCCATACGCTCTGACTGCCCTCCTGCCTGTCAGAGCGAGTAGAAAGGAACAAGAACCGATGTCTACACACAATACTGACCAACAGCTGAGCGCGAGCCAGAAGATTGTCGCCGAAGCGTGCAACACCATCACCGAAATCACCATCGCACAAGCCAGAGAGGAACTGGATCAAGGACAAGCCAGTTTGCTCCTCGATGTCAGAGAACCTGCTGAGTGGGAGAAGGGCCATATTCCAGGAGCGCTGCTGGCACCTCGTGGCATGCTGGAGTGGTATGCTGACCCAACAACACCGTATGCCAAACCAGAACTGACGACAAAGCGTGACGCTCGCATCATCGTGGCGTGTGCATCCGGCGGTCGTTCGGCTCTGGCAACTGAAACACTCAAGAAGATGGGCTATAGCAATGTCGTGAACATGGTCGGCGGTTTCAATGAATGGAGCAAGCAAGGCTTCCCTATCGAGGATGGTACAGGAGAGATGAAATGATCGTTCTGCCAACCGTAACACCATAGAAAGGGATTTCAAGATGAGATCTCACCTCTCTCTCGTGCAAGCCATTGGCTTCTGCCTGGTCTATGTCGCACTCGGCTTGCTCTACCCCATCTTTACCATCTCGCTCAACCCGTTCGCAGCGGCACCGTTCTGGGTCGTCATCTCAGCTCTCACTGTGCTGCTCATTGGCCTTGTGCTTGGCCTGCTGACAGGGCGCTTCACCCCGCAATTCAAGCCCACACGTCTTCAATGGCTGGGGTTCGGCGTACTCTCGCTCGTGCTTTTCCTGGGAGGCTACCTGCTCTCCTCTCACGGAACGCACTGGCCCGCAGCTTTGCCAATCGTCTTTGTTATCGTGCTCGTCTTTGGGATGCAACTCCGCTCAAGTCGTTCCCAACAAAGTCCATCTTCGAAAGGAGCGCAGGAATGAAAACGTCCAGTAGGAAAGGCCCAGCGGCGAGTCAGCAGCCGATAGGTGAGGCTGATGCCAACATGGTAGATCGCACCTGGAAGCCTCTCTACAGGGTTGGCGGAGCGGTTGGGCTGAGTGTCATCGTGTTTTCTTTGATCCAGTTCATCGCTTTCATCGCCAGTCCACCGCCGAGTACAGTGATCGGCTACTTCACGCTGTTTCACAAGAATGCGCTGCTGGGACTCCTCGACCTGAATCTCTTGAGCATTGTGAACTATGCTCTTTTGATCCCGCTGGTTCTCGCTCTCTACGCTGCCCTCAAACGGGTCAGTCAGTCTTTCATGATCATCGCTACGAGCCTTGCCCTGGTAGGGATAGCGATCTACCTCGCCTCGAATACTGCTTTTGAGATGCTCTCCTTAAGCTCCCAGTACGAGGCGGCGAGTACCGATGCGCAGAGGTCTCTGATTCTGGCCGCCGGGCAGGCCATGCTGGCGAGCTACCAGGGTACGGCTTTCGACGTGAGCTACGCCCTGCTGTCTGTTGCCTCTCTGATCATCTCAGTGGTCATGCTGCGCAGCACTGTCTTCGGCAAAGGAACCGCGTGGGTGGGTATGGTAACAAATGCACTCAGCCTCCTGGCAGTAGGATTTTTCGTGCCAGCCATCGACGCTTTTCTCGTACTCATTGCTGGTGTGGGTTCGCTGATCTGGTTTATCCTGGTTGCCCACAGGTTGTTCATGCTTTCGTCGGCTCTCCCTCACGTTGAGTGATCGAGAAAAAGTGTTTGTTTTTTGTAAACTAGAACTAAAAAACACTTGTATCAGAATCATGTTTGACGATATATGAAAGGAAAATGTCTTATGGGATGGATACTACTGATTTGCTTGATTGTTTTCGTGCTGGCCTGTCTGTTCCTTGACGAGATAGGACTGTTGGACTGATTTTCTTCGGTTCTGCCGAACTTCCCATGAGAGGGAGAGGTTACTTCTCCCTCTCGTGAAAACGAGAGTAGGCTCTGAGCCTGCTCCTCATTGACCATCTTCGAGCCAAAGGAGGCAACTATCGTGATACACTATCGACCCTCTGTTCCCCCATCTGTCCTTCAACTCATCGGGATGCTCCTGCTCTTTCCAGCATTCGCGTATTACTGCATCATCGCATCGATCTCTCTCAACCCCTATCAGGTGGTTGAGCCCTGGCAAGCGACGCTCGAACTGGCTGCTCTGTTGATTGGTCTCGTTTTCTTCTTGCTGGGATACCGCTTCTCGAACAAACCCCATCTCACCTTGCTTCACTGGCTTGGATTTGGGGGTCTGCCGGCCCTCCTGGGCTTTGGGGCTATGCTGGTTGCTCCTGGCAGCAAGGATGGATGGGCACCCATTCTCACTGGCGTGCTGTTCAGCATCTTGATCTTAGGAAGCATCCACCTCCGAAAACAGCCCCAACGCTGAACTCTGGATACGTCGTGAGGTGTCAGAAAGACCATAAATTCGCCAGTTCTGATTCTTCTGTTCAGAAAAGGAGTTCGCACATGCAGACACAATACAGTTCTCCCTCTCAAGCAACCACACCCGCTCTAGAGTATGTCGTTGGCAGGCGTTTCATCGCCCATCTCATCGATGTGATCATGCTCGGGATCTTCCAATACTTGATCCTCATCGGGATCAGCGCCATGGGCTTGCATTCAAGTGGAAAGACAACAACTACCCAGGGTGATGCGTATGATATGTTCGTGTACGGGTTGACGCATCTAGATACGTATGCTGTCTTGCAGATAGTTGTCATTACAATCATCCCCCTGGTGTACTTCATTATCATGGAGGCAATGCAGGGAGCGACGGTCGGGAAAATGGTACTTGGCATCCGTGTAGTCAAACTGGACGGCTCGGACATGAGCTGGGGTCAAGCCATTGTTCGCAATCTCTTGCGCATCGTCGATCAGCTTCCCGCCGCCATCCCGTATCTGCTGGGCGCTGTGCTGATCTTGAATTCGTCAAGAAGGCAGCGGCTGGGGGACCGCCTTGCAGGCACCGTCGTTGTCCATCGAGGTTCCTGAAGGCCCATTTTGGCGAAGTTATGATATGAATGACATGAGGAGTGAAACGATGAAAAATGGGTTTCTGGCGGGCAGTGATCCTCAAGACTATGAGCTGGGGATTGACGCGAATGTGGCCCGCAACGGCAAGAACAGTGGATACTTGAAGGCCAAAGTAGCCGAACCGCGAGGATTTGGCACCATGATGCAAATGTTTCAGGCTAACGACTATGTGAACAAACGCATGCGCTTTTCTGCCCTGGTGAAGGCAGAAGGCATTGAAGCGTGGGCCGGCTTGTGGATGCGCGTCGACGGCCCGCACCAGGGTTCGCTCGCTTTCGATAACATGCAGCACAGGCCAATCAAAGGGACAGGCGACTGGCAAAAGTACGAAGTGGTCTTAGATGTGCCTGGAGAAAGCGTTGCCATTGCTCTGGGTCTCCTGCTCGAAGGGCAAGGGCAGGCATGGATAAGCGAGGTCCAATTCGAAGAGGTTGGGGCTGAGGTCCTCACCACTGACCATGCAGCTTACAAAGACTTACCGGAGAAACCAGGCAACCTGGATTTTGCCGAAAACGGAGGGTAAGGAACAACCGTGAACCCGCAACCAGAGAACCCTCGCACCTTCTTCGCTGACACGTTCAAAGATCGGCGAGTGGTCGAGGCCTACCGGCACCGTCCCCCGTACCCGCAGGAAGTCTTTGAGATTCTCACGAGCCTTCTGAATGATGAACCACGCACGGTACTCGATGTCGGGGCTGGCACCGGCGATCTTGCCCGACATCTGGTCACTCTCGCCGGGCGGGTGGATGCCGTCGATTTCTCGGAGTATATGATTGAGCGAGGCAGGCAGCTTGAAGGCGGAGACTCGCCCCAGTTACAATGGATCTATGGAAAGGTAGAGGAGGTGCCACTTGCTCCACCCTATGCCTTGATCACAGCAGGGTCAAGCATTCATTGGCTGGAGTGGGAAAAAGCGTTCCCGCTCTTTCGCCGCATCCTGACCCCTGCTGGCTCCCTCGCACTCGTCTACCGCAAGACACTGCCCATGCCCTGGGATGCCGACGTGAGAGAACTGCGCGCCCACTTTCTGCCCGGGGAAGGTCACAGCCCGGCTCACTTAGCTCAAGAGTTAGAGGCACGCGGCTTTTTCCATAAGCAGGGAGAGAGAGAAACGGCCCCTGTCCCTTTCTTCCAATCGGTTGATGACTTTGTTGAGGGCATGCATAGTCATTTCTCGCAGCACCATCTGCGTCCGCAACCAGCCGCTGACTTTGACCGGCAGATGCGTACCCTGCTGTTGCACCATCACCCAGATGGTATGCTCCCCATGCATGTGATGGGTTTGGTGATCTGGGGGAGACCAGCAACAGGGGTGAACCCTGGACAAGTTGAGTGAGCTCTCTCGAAACGGGGTCTTAGCCCTGCATGGGATTGCGGGAGAGGGAGAAGTCATAAAGGCTACGACTTCTCCCTTAGAAAGATGAAAAGGCGATCATTTCACGCTGAGCACGGTTACATCGAAAATTAAGGTGGCGTTGGCTGGAATCGTGGGAGGCTGGCCGGACGCACCGTAGCCCAGGCTGGCGGGGATGATGAGGCGACGGGTACCACCAGCCTTCACGCCAATCAAGCCCTCGTCCCAACCTTTGATAACCTGTCCCTGCCCCAATGTAACCGAGAAGGGCTGACCGCCGTGATCGTAGGAGCTATCAAATTTCTTGCCATTGCTCGCCAACCAGCCGGTATATTGCACCTGCACGGTGCTGCCGGAAGCTGCGGCTGGTCCACTGCCAACTTTCACATCAATATATTTCAGACCATCCGGTAGCGTCGTTGTTGCGCCGGTTACGGGCGGGGGAGTGGCTGGGCCTGCCGATGGAGTCGGACTGCCGGACGCGGTTGTAGCCGTAGCAGTGGGCGTCGCGCCTGTCGCCGTTTTTGTGCCACTCTTGCTACTGCTATGCGTGGCAGTTTGCTGTGTAATGATGCGCTGGTATTGCCAGATAGTCACACCTGCCAGGGCAATCACCACCACCGCGACAATTGAGCTTATCAAGATGCGCTGGCGCTGGCGGCGGCGTTGCAGGCGCTGCTGGCGCTCCTGCTGGCGCTGCCCCGGTCGGCGCTGCTTTTGTGATGATGCAGTTTGCTTCTGTGCGGGTGTATTATTCTGTCCTTTCGCAGTCTGTGTCATTGATACATTAACTCCTCTTTCGTTTTCATAAAGCAGACATAAATGCAAACAGAGAGTACCATTACCTGCGCTTTATGACAAGAGGGTTGGGACTCTTTTGCGAAAATTTGCTGCCTGGTCAGTAATAATGCCTTTTCCTCAAATTAAACTATCTCTCCTTGAAAAATGCTGCGCGTAAACTCGACATATATAGAATAGCTGTGCTACAATAGACTGCACAATGGACTATCGTCTCAAGTTTTTCGACATCCGATTCGAGAGCTGCCATCTCCGCGGAACTGGTGCCTATTACACTAATGCCAGGACAGGCGTATCTATGTACGCGAAAGTCCGAGGCTACGGTTATGAAGGAGCTACAATGCCATCACAAGGATATGTACGATTTCCGACAATTCACCGGAATGTGATCGTGTTTGTTGCAGAAGATGATCTCTGGGAGGTTGCGAGCGAGGGAGGGCGAGCAGAGCGCCTCTCCGCCGGAGCGGGAGAAGTGAGCCATCCGCACTTCTCGCCCGACGGGCAACTGCTGGCCTTCGTAGGACGTGAGGAAGGGCCAAGCGAAGTCTATGTTATGCCGGCTGCCGGGGGTGAGGCACAGCGCCTCACTTTCCAGGGCGCGCAGTGCAAAGTGCTGGGCTGGTCTACCGACGGCACCTATATTCTCTATGCCAGCAGCTACGGACAGGCCAACCGGGGCGCTGAAGTGATCTATGCCATCAGCCCCACGGGTGGACAGCCGAGCCAGGTTCCTGTCGGCCTCGCCAACGCTATCTCCTATGGGTCAAACGGTGGCGTTGTGCTTGGACGCAATACGCGAGAGCCGGCGTACTGGAAGCGCTATCGCGGCGGCACGGTCGGCCATCTCTGGTGCGATCCGGACGCGAGCGGCACCTTTCAACGCCTGCTGACTATCAACGGCAATATCGCCAATCCCTGCTGGGTGGGCGAGCGCATCTACTTTATCTCCGACCATGAAGGCATCGGCAGCGTCTATTCCTGTACACCGCGGGGTGAAGATGTGCGCCGCCACTCGAACCAGCAGGATTTCTACGCCCGCAACCTTTCGACTGATGGTCAGCGACTGGTCTTCCACGCGGGCGCAAATCTCTACCTGTTCGATCCTGAGACAGACCTGGTGAGCCAGGTGAGCGTGGAACTGCCGAGCCAGCGCACGCAGCGCAACCGCAAGTTCGTCTCGGCCTCACACTTCCTCGATACCTGCGCGCTGCATCCACAGGGCTACGCCGTTGCCCTGACGACACGCGGCAAAGCCTTCTCGATGGCGAACTGGGAAGGGCCGGTCATCCAACATGGCGAACCGGATGGCGTGCGCTATCGCTTCCTGGAATGGCTCAACGATGGTACACAACTGGTAGCTATCAATGATGCTCCTGGCCATGAAGCGCTCGCGGTCTTCGATCCTGAAAGCGCCGACGAGCCAAAAATCTATGAAGAGATCGAATTTGGACGTGCTACCAAACTAGTCGTCTCACCGACCGACGATCAGGTAGCCATCACCAATCATCGCAACGAACTGATTGTCGTCGACCTGGAAAGCGGCGCTGCTCGTGTTCTTGACCACAGCGAATATGGGCGCATTTCGGGCGCGACGTGGTCGCCGGATGGCAAATGGCTGGCCTATAGCTTCGCCAATACCAGCCAGAAACGCGCCATCAAGCTCTGCCAGGTGGAAAGCGGCGAAACGCACTTCGCGACCGACCCGGTGCTTCACGATGTGCGCCCCTCGTTCGACCCCGAAGGCAAGTACCTGTACTTCCTGGGCTATCGCACCTTCAACCCCGTCTACGACAACCTGCAATTCGACCTGGGCTTCCCTCGCGGCGTGAAACCCTATGCGATTACACTGCGCAAAGACCAGCGCTCTCCCTTTATCCCTGAGCCAAAGGCACCGGGAGATAAGGAAAAAGACAAAGAGAAAAATAAGGGAAAGCTGCCGAAAAAAGAGGAAGCCGTCCCGGAGGAAGACGAGCATAACGTGGAAGGGTCCGCGAATGAGGGCGAGACCGGGCCGCAAGCCGTGCAGGAGGAGCCTCCCGAAGTCGAAGAGCAGGAGTCAATGGTGATCGATCTGGAAGGCATCACCTCGCGAGCGCTGCCGTTCCCCGTGCCGGAGGGTCGCTACCACGCCATACGCGGCATCAAGGGCAAGGCGCTCTTCCTGATCTTCCCCATCGAAGGAGCCATCCAGCAGCCCGGTGGGAACCACGATCACGAGCCAAAGGGCCATATCGACTACTACGATTTCGAGTTGCAGAAGCATGATTACCTGGTTGGCGGCGTGAACGGCTTCGATCTCTCGCGTGATGGAAAAACGCTGCTCTATAGCGCGAACCACCGTCTGCGTGCGGTCAAAGCAGGCGAGAAGACGAAGGGAGATCACGACGAGCATCCGAGCCGCGAAAATGGCTGGATCGACCTGCACCGCGTGAAGGTCTCGGTGCTGCCAGCCGCCGAGTGGAAGCAGATGTTCGCCGAAGCGTGGCGTTTGCAGCGCGAGCAGTTCTGGACAGAGGACATGTCTGGCATCGACTGGCAGGCCATCTACGACCAGTACGCTCCGCTCGTCGAGCGCGTCACCTCGCGCTCTGAACTGTCTGACCTTTTCTGGGAAATGCAGGGCGAACTTGGCACCTCCCACGCCTACGAGGGCGGCGGTGAGTATCGCCCTCGCCCGCACTACTCGCAGGGCTTCCTGGGCGTGGACTGGAGCTACGATGCCGGGAAGAACCGCTACCGTATCGCTCGCATCGTGCGCGGCGACCCCTCGAACAGCCAGGAGACCTCGCCACTCACCTTGCCCGGCCTGAACGTTTCTGAAGGAGACGCGATTCTCGCCATCAATGGGCAACGGCTGGGGCCAAAACGCGGCCCGCAGGAACTGCTGGTGAACCAGGCTGGTAACGAAGTGCAGCTCACCATCGAGCCGGCTGAGGATGGAGAGGTGCATACTATCTCGGTCAAGGCGCTCTCCGATGAGCGACCAGCTCGCTATCGCGAGTGGGTCGAGAACAACCGGCGCGTCGTCCACGAGCAGTCCGATGGGCGTGTAGGCTACATCCACATCCCCAACATGATGGGCGAAGGTTATGCAGAGTTCCATCGCGGCTACCTGACCGAATACGACTATCCCGCGATGCTCATCGACGTGCGCTACAACGGCGGTGGCCATGTCTCGGCGTTGCTACTGGAAAAGCTGGCGCGCAAACGCATCGGCTACGACTTCCCGCGCTGGGGCAAGCCCGAACCCTACCCCGGCGAATCACCACGCGGGCCGATGGTCGCGCTCACCAACGAGCAGGCAGGCTCTGACGGCGACATCTTCAGCCACAGCTTCAAGCTGATGGGCCTGGGGCCATTGATCGGCAAGCGCACGTGGGGCGGCGTGATTGGCATCTCTCCCAGTCACGGCCTCGCAGATGGTACGCGCACCACGCAGCCCGAATACGCCTTCTGGTTCAAAGACGTGGGCTGGAACGTCGAAAACTACGGCACCGATCCCGATATCGAGGTCGATATCGCGCCGCAGGACTACGTTAACAACAAAGACCCGCAGCTGGAACGCTCCATCGCCGAGGCCCTGCGCCTCCTCGAAGAGCGTCCCGGCCTCGAACCCACTCCAGAGGAACGCCCGAAGAAGGGCCGGATGCTGCCTATTCCCTAATCAAGAACTGGGCCTTTCCGAACAGGCGATTTCGGCGACCACCAGGTTTTCCAGTTTTGTGATTTCAGCGTGATACTCTATCGCCCTTTTGTGACCTGGATGAGAAACACCCATTGTATCATTGCAGTGTGAGGTGGAGGACGCGGGAGGAAGGAAACGGAAAGGAGCAAGTGCCAATCAATGACAGTTGCGCATCCGACGGGCTGTGATACCAGACAGGGACACCTATAACAAAACAGGCAGAGTGAGGCTTAACCGAGGTTAGCTCACTGCATATAGTATCGTTCATCATTTGTTCTGCGTTCCGGTAGCTCAGCCCACGTACCTTTCAAGAACTTACGGTGGATATAAGTGGTAGTGTAGTGCATATGGATAGTGTTACCGGATGAAAAAGCTGGAGTGTATACACTCCAGCTTTTTCATCCGGTAACACTATCCATATGCACGTGTTTTTTCTTATCGCACACGAGCAACTTCTGCCCGTCTCTGCTCGTTCGCAGACACCGTAGCTGTTCGCGGTTGCTGCAAGGGGCGGGGACTGGCGGCAGGAACGGGACCAGCCTTGCGCACAGGTGGATGGGCGGCGCGTTTGCGCTTGCCAGCAGGGTCGAGCAGGCGGCGCAGCAAGAGCGAACCCACCAGGAGCATGCTGGCGAGGTAGATGCTCAGTCCCCACCAGGTCTGCGTATCGCTGCCGGTGCCGAGGGCGTGAATGGTTGCGAGCACGTAGACGAGCAGGGTCACCACGTGCAAGCGCCGCCACCATTTGTAGCCGATATATGGACGCAGCCAGGTGCTGATGCCAATGGCGATGCCCAGGTATAAGCCAACAATGCCGAGGGCCATCCATGCTGGCCGGTAATGACTCGCCAGGGGAATGAGGACTTCGTTCCAACCAAAATGCGTATATGGGTCTATCCAGACAGCTAAAACATGGACTATAAGAAAAATGGTGCTGAGTAATGTCAGAAAGTTATGTAATTCGCTATTTATCAGCCGTGGCCAGCGCGTGGGCGATTGTAACTGCGTCGAAAGCGCCAGTCCAACGGCGACGGCCAGGGTGAGCAGCACGTAGGCGGTAAACCCACCCGAACGCGCCACGTTCCAGGTCACAGCTTCCCAAATGCTCATTGTATTTCCTCCATAAGATGTACAGGCCACGGCTCGACCGTGCTCCAGGTGCCATCTGCACACACAAGCAGACCCGCGATCTGATATTTGCGCAAGAAGTCGGCTCCCTTGCGAGAACCCAGAATAAAGGCCACCTTCGCCGCCACTTCGGCCTGCTCGCAGCGATCGGCCACGACCGTCACCGACCAGAGATCGCTTTCGGCTGGCAGACCGGTGCGTGGGTCAAGCAGGTGATGCCGCAGCGTTTTCCCCTGCCACCAG
>DASTKE010000088.1:0-4450 GCA_035716105.1 Ktedonobacteraceae bacterium
CATCGGCTACGACCGGGGCATACAGGGCAACCTCGACCCCACGCTGCTACTCACCAACTGGGAGACCATCGAAGACGGCATGGAAGACGTGCTGCTGCGCGCTGGCAACCGGCCCGGCCACATCTTCAACCTGGGACACGGCGTGCTCGCCCCCACGCCACCCGACAACCTGCGCCGCCTCGTCGACGCCGTCCATAACTCCACAGCCAGATAGGGAGATATATGCAACACAATTCCGAACGCATCGGCGTCATTCTGATGACCTATGGCTCGCCTGCCACGCTGGACGACATGCCCATCTACCTGCAAAATGTGCGCGGCGGGCGCGCCCCCGACGAAGACCTGATCCGCGAGTTCAAACGTCGCTACACTCTCATCGGCGGCTCGCCCCTGCTGCGCATCACCCGCGAGCAGGCAGCGGCGTTGGAGGCGGAACTGAACGCGCAGCATCCCGATGGCCCGGTCTTCCAGGTCGCCGCCGGGATGCGCTTCGCTCCACCATTCATCGCCGACATCGTACCCGAAGCGGCGACGGGCGCGCAAAAGCTGGTAGGCATCATCATGTCGCCGCAGTATTCGCCCATCATCATGAGCGGCTACGTCCGCACGCTCAACGAGGCCACCTCCAGCCTGAACCGCGACGATCTAGAGGCGAAGATCGCCGGAGACTGGCATCTGCAACCCTTCTTCCTGCAAGCCATCGCGGAGCGCGTCCGCGAAGCGCTCGACCGCTTCCCGCCAGACGTGCGCGAGCGCGTCCCCGTGCTGCTCACAGCGCACAGTATGCCGAAGCGTGTGGTAGAGAACGAGCAGGGCTACATCGACGCGCTAAAGGAGACAGCCGCCGCCGTCGCGAAGCTGGTTGGCCTGCCGCCGGAGCGCTGGCTGTTCTGCTACCAGAGCGCCGGTCACACGCCGGAAGAGTGGCTCAAGCCCGACTTCGCCGACATCATGCCCGAACTGCGCGCCGCTGGTCAGACCCATGTGCTGATCGCCCCCGTCCAGTTTCTCGCCGACCACCTCGAAATCCTCTACGACATCGAGATCGGCGCTCGCGAGCAGGCCGAAAACAACGGCATCACCTTTGCCCGCACCCAATCCCTCAACACCTCACCCCTCTTCATTAAGGCGATGGCCGAGGTGGTGAAAGAGACGCTACATACGTAGGTGCCGATTTATCGAGCGCATCGCCGATAAATCGGCCTGGGAGGCAGCCGATAAATCGGCACCTACGTGGCCTTGTCTGTCTCTTGAAGCTTTGTTATACTGAAGCCAACACTAATGCTCAATAACAAGGATTTTTGCCATGCAGAACAACCCACTGGCGGAATCATGGACCTACCAACAGATTCTCAATGAGGGCATCGAAAAAGGGCGTGAGGAAGGTATTGAGGAAGGCAAGTTGGAAGGATTACAGCAGGCGGTGCTGAACGTGGTGGAGGCCCGTTTTCCACCGTTGGTAGAAATGGCGCGCCAGCGCGTGCCACAGATGCGCACACAGGACACGGTGAATCTACTGCTCAAGGGTGTGGCAACTGCGCCCGATGAAAACGCGGCACGCTTTGTGTTTGACCTGCTTGCCGCCTGATCTGATTCTCGAGGCGAACAGAAAGGAACCCAGCTTGGCACGGATTGACGGGGTGAACCCGGACGAGGTGGAAGGCTCTATCCAGAGGGTATTTGAGGCGCAACGCAAGAAGTGGGGCGCGCCGCTGCTGAACCACCTGCTGTATGCGCGCCGCCCCACCATCTTTCGCGGTGTCCGCGCCATGTGGACGGGCCTCGACTCCTCCGGGCTGATCGATGGGCAGTTGAGCGCGCTGCTGAACCGGCGCGTAGCCTCGCTCAATGGTTGCGCGTTTTGACAGGACATCAACGCTGCCGTGGGCAGCGAGTTGGGCATCTCCGACGAGAAAATCCTGGCTCTGGCGGACTACGCCAGCAGCCCGCTTTACGATGAGCGCGAGCGCACCGCCCTGGAATACGCCGATAGCATGACCATCACCGGACGCGAGGTCAGCGACGAACTCTTTGCCCGCCTGCGCACATTCTTCGACGATGACGCGCTGGTCGAACTCACCGAAATCATCGCCTGGGAGAACGCTTCCAGCAAGTTCAATCGCGCACTGCGCATCCCCTCCCAAAACCTCTGGAAACGCCAATCCTGAGCCATCTCGAACTGCTGAACGCCCCGAAAAGCTCGGCAGGCCACCCGCAAGGGGTGGCCTGCCGAGCTTCAGTTCACGCCTCTGGGGGTGGCCTGCCGGAATCTACAATGCGTGATGATTTATGTTCAATTACTTGAACTCGTGAAGCAGCACCTCTCCGGCGGTGACTTCGGGCGCTCCCTCGACATACTGGGCGAGGTTCTGGTTAACCCAGTTCGCCGCCAGCCGCGTAGACTCTTCCGCGCCAGCCCTGTCTTGGAAAAGGCTGAACGTCACAACCGTGTTGTTGCCCGCGTTGATGAGATGATAGGCCACGAAACCCTGCGCCTGCTTGATAAGGGGCACGAAGCCCTCCTGGGCGCGCCGCACGATCTCATCGATATCACCGGTGTTCTTGATCCTGTACCGTCGTATTGCCGCGTACATAGTTCGCTTGCTCCTTTCATACTGGATTTGCCTCAGCAGGCCACCCGCGAGGGGATGGCCCTACTCTATTCGCCAGTAGTGCTTGCAGAGGCTCGTCGTGTATAGTAGGGCCATCCCCTCGCGGGTGACCTGTGGACTCGCCTCCTTATTCCTTTATTTCACCCTCTATCTACACGTTGGAGGAACACAATAGGTACTCAGCCGAAACAACGAGGAAAAGAGAAGCATAGGGCTTAGAGGCAGGCCACCCGCGAGGGGATGGCCCTACTATATCCGGGCGGCTCTACGGGAGCTGCGGGCGTGTATAGTAGGGCCATCCCCTCGCGGGTGGCCTGGGGCACCTTTGCCCCTACGCACTACCGAAGATGAAGCCGGCGGCGAAGACGAGCACGCCTCCACCGACGACCTGCAACATGGAGAGCAGCCAGCTGGTGCCGAAGAAGGTATGACGAATGGCCGCGATCACAATCAACTCAACGGCCACGACGACGTAGGCCACGAGCAGGGCGACGTGAAAATTGGGAACGAGGAAGGGCAGCGTGTGTCCCGCTCCGCCCAGGAAGGTCATGAAGCCGGTGATCGATCCGCGCAAGACAGGGTTGCCGCGACCGGTCAGCTCTCCATTGTCCGAGAGTGCCTCCGAAAAGGCCATGCTGATGCCCGCCCCTGTCGCCGCTGCCATACCCACCAGAAAGGCCGTGAAAGGCTTGTGCGTGGCAAAGGCCGTGGCGAAAATAGGCGCGAGCGTGGAGACCGAGCCATCCATCAAGCCTGCCAGACCCGGTTGCACCACCTGGAGCAGGAAGCGATTCGACTCTGCTTCCCCGGCCACCACTCTCGGCACCTGTCGATCAATCGATTTCGCTATCACCGGCAATCCCAACAACATGAAAAGGAACGCGAGCCGCCTTCTAAAGGATTCCGGTTGTTTATCTATCATGCACATGCCTTTCACATTTTTAAGCATCATGCCGCTACACTCTGTCTTTCTATAGCATATCACGCCCGAAAGTCTTTTTAGAAACCAACAAAATGTTATGGAAGGAACATGCAACGCCTGAGCGTTGCATGTTCCTTCCATAACATTTTGTTGGTTTCTATGCTATACCCTTGACTTTTTGAGGAAAGTGAATTATCATTCACTTATGAATGATAATTCACAGGCGCATGAATATGAGGGACAGCCGCGAGTATCGCGCAAACGGGCGCGAACGCGGGCGGAACTGCTGGCAGCGGCGCGGCAGGTGTTCGCGGCACGCGGCTATCATGACGCCAGCATCGCCGAGATCACGCAGCTGGCTGATGTCGGCGTGGGAACCTTCTATCTGCATTTTCGCGACAAGGACGATGCCTTCTCCACGCTGCTGGAAGATGGCTTCCAACAATTGCGCGAGCAGGTGACGACTGCCGTCAAACAGCGGCAACCGGAGCGCGAACCGCTGCTGCCCGTCATCGTGCAGGCCATCTTCGAGCACGCTTACGAGCAGCGCGACCTCTTCCAGATCGCGCTGACCGGCGGCGGTCTCTTCACGCATGTCCGCACGTTCCGCGTGCAGACCGTGCTCACCGACGCGCTGACCCGAACGCTTGCCGCCTACGAGGCGCAGGGACTGCTCGCACAATATGATATTCCGCTGCTGGCGCGCTTCATCACGGGCGTCATCACGCAAGGCATCATCTGGTGGTTCGAGCACGAAGAACCCGGCCCCGACAGCATGACGGAGCAGGTACTGCGTCTCCTACATTCTGGCTTGCCAGAGCAGTTGTTTCAATGAAATGAGTATAGAGAAATCATGCAACATACAACCAACCTTCCTCCCGGCCCGAAGGGGCTGCCATTCCTGGGCAATGCCCTG
>DASTKE010000089.1:0-3034 GCA_035716105.1 Ktedonobacteraceae bacterium
AGGCAAGACGAGCAAGGCCCAACCTTTGAAGTTGACGGTGACGATGGCGGTCAAAGCGGCACCCGCCAGCCTGACGCTGTCCCAGGTCTCGCTCTCGTTTTCGGGTGACACGACACAGAATCCCGCCAGCCAGACGATCACGCTGCAAAATAGCAGCAAGCAGCCGATAAGCTGGAGCGCGAAGCCACAGACCGGCAACGGCCTGCCCTGGCTGACCATCGCTCCGCCCAGCAGGCAACTCGCCCCCGGTGCCAGCGTTGTGCTGACTGTCAGCGTGCAATCGCAGCAGTTGCCGCCCGGTTCCTACCAGGGGACGATCAACTTCACCGGCGGTGCTAACCCGCGAGTGAATGTCTCGCTCAGCGTCGTCGCGCCCGGCAATGTGATTGTCTCGCCGCCTTCGCTAAACTTCTCGGCCTATACAGGCCAGAATCCGGCCAGCCAGAGCATTACCTTACAAAATAGCGGTGGTCAACTGCTGAACTGGACGGTCAGCACCGTTACTGCCAACGGCGGAAACTGGCTGAGCGCCTCTCCCAGCAGCGGACAGCTTGCCAGTGGTTCAAAGGGCGTTGTTACCATTGTCGCCAACGTCACCGGCTTGTCGCCCAATGCCTATCAGGGGACAGTCAGCCTTAATGCTGGCGTTCTGAGCAAACAGATCGCCGTCTCACTCACCGTCAGCAACGCGCCCGTTCCGAGCATCAATACTCAGGTGCATACTCTGGATTTCAGCACGTTGAAGGGTTCCAATCCCGTGCCGCAGTCCTTCACACTGACCAACACGGGCAACGCGACGCTGAACTGGGCTGCCAGCGAGGATAGCAGCGCGGCGGCATATATACACGAGTCGCCAGCCTCCGGCAGCCTTGCACCCGCCAGGAGCGCGACGATTACCGTCAGCCCGGCGGTGCAGCAGTTGGGCGGTGGCTCCCTGACCGGTACGATCACCATTGCCGACAGCGACGCAGGCACGAGCGTGCCGAGCCAGAAGGTGGTCGTGAACGTCACAGTGCAGGATCAGGCCGTCATCAGCGTCGTCCACACCCTGAGCTTTGGCAATGACAGCACCTTCCAGAACACGCAGGAGCCGCTGGTGCTCACTAATAACGGCTCGGCAGACCTCAACTGGACGCTGACCATTCCCGCCGCCTCGTCGGCCCCCTGGCTCTCGGTCGACAGCACAAGCGGCACGCTGTCCCCAAACGCAAGCACCGTCATCAACGTCGACTGCGATAGCAGCCAGCTTAGCCCCGGCACCTACACAGCCTCGCTCCAGATCAGCGACAGCGACGCCAACACCCCCGTCGCATCGCAAACCGTCGATATCGTGCTGACTGTCAATTGATGGCACGTAGGGATCGATCATGAATTTTCACAAATGAATCCTCCAATGGCACGGGATCACCGTAGGCGGGCGATTTATCGCCCGCCTACGGGATTCCATGCCCATATTATTTCGTTCAAGTTCATAATTGTACAATCGCGCCTCTGCGGTTGTCGCGCAATGGCTTCTGTGCTATGATAATCTTACAAGGAATTGTGGGCGCATTATTTTCTGAATTACGCAAGGACTAGCCCATGCAGCGAGCGCACGTCATTCGACTCAATCCTATCCCTGAGCAAGAGGTCTACTTTCGCAAAGCCTGCGGAGTGGCTCGCCATGCCTACAACTGGGCATTGGCTCAATGGAAAGCTGCACGAGCCGAAGGCAAGCGGGTCAGCATGCATGACTTGAAACGGCAGTACAATCAGATCAAAAAGGAACAATTCCCCTGGACTTCTGAAGTCACCAAATGTTCGCCGGAACAGGCATTTGCCGATCTGGGAGCTGCTTTCACCAACTACTGGCGGATGAAGAAAGAGGGAACCCAGCCCAAATTGAAGCACCCCCGCAAGGACGGGGAGGAAGCGGGGTTCCCGCACTTCAAGAGCAAAAAACGCGATCGCTTGAGTTTCTATCTCGCCAACGACAAATTCTCGGTTCAGGGATACACCCTGCGTGTTCCCAAACTGGGCAAGGTCAACATAAGCGAGCCATTGCGCTTTGAGGGCAAGATTCTCAATGGAGTCATCTCCTATCGGGCAGGCTGGTGGTTCGTTTCCATTACGGTAGAAGTGCAAGTGGAGGATGAGTCGCCTTCTCATCGTGGGGGAACGGTCGGCATTGACCTGGGGGTCAAGACGCTGGCGACCTTAAGTTCCGGCGAGAAGTACGAGAACCAAAGACATTATCGCCGCAACCTGAGACGCATCAAAGGTCTCTCGAAAGGACTCTCTCGCAAAGCGCAGGGCAGTCAGAACTGGTGGAAAGCGAGCAGGAAGCTGGCGAAGGCCCACTATCGAGTAGCTTGCCAGAGACGTGATACCCTGCACAGGATGACGACCCACGTGGCACGAACCTATGGCTTGATTGGGCTGGAAGACCTCAACGTGAAGGGTATGATGGCCAACCACCACCTCGCGCAAGCCGTCAGTGATGCGAGTTTCTTCGAGGTCAAACGTCAGCTTCTCTACAAGGCCCAACAGCACGGCGGCTACGTACAACTGGTCGATCGCTGGTTCCCGTCCTCAAAAACCTGTCACGTGTGTGGGTGGGTCAAGCCAGATTTAACCCTTGCTGAGCGGGTATGGACGTGCGAACAGTGCAGGACGGCTCATGACCGTGATCTCAACGCCGCGATCATGGTGGAAACTGAAGCTCTCCGTCTGATGACGGGCGTGCCGGGTGTGGCTTCCTCGGCACGAAAATTGGCCTGTGGAGCGGGCAGCGCTGGCCTTCTGGCAACAGAAGGTGAAACTGCCTGCGCTGAAGCAGGTACTGGAAGGTGGTAAACAGGTTTTACCACGTTTTAGAAAGCAGGATAGATTCGTGCCAACGATTACGTTTGTCCGTGAGAACGTACAGGTTGAGGTTCCGGTGGGCGATCATGTGCGCTATCCGGCGCTGGAAAACGATGTTCGTGTCTATTGCGGCATATGGAGATATCTGAACTGTCATGGCAACGGCCTGTGCGGCACCGACCGCGTGGCA
>DASTKE010000090.1:0-4934 GCA_035716105.1 Ktedonobacteraceae bacterium
AGCATTCGTAGGGGCGGCGGCTTGTCCCCGCCCGCTAATACCTGGGTATCTGGAAGGAAGCGCGGGCGGGGACAAGCCGCCGCCCCTACGAATGCTGTTGTTTCCTCTTTCAGGATAGATGTTCTGAGATGAGAGAGGCGACAAAATGGTTGTTGCGTTTGTAAGGATAGTTCACAGAACTTTAGGGGTGAGGGTGAGGAAACATGGGTGTGAAGGGGCGGAGTGCGTCGTAACGTGGAAGGTTCTCAACGTATGTTTGTGGATGATCCTCTCTCTCGCCTGGGAATAGTCACCGGTCGTAGCCAGAAGATGCTGGCGATTGCTGATATGGTGCGCCAGGTCGCGGCCTATCCGACGACAACCGTATTATTGCAAGGCGAAAGCGGCACCGGGAAAGATGTCATCGCTCGCATGATTCACGCTCTCAGTCGTCGCGCTGCCTACCAGTTCGTGGATATCAACTGCGCGGCCATCCCCGAAACGCTGCTCGAAACCGAGCTTTTTGGCGTCGAGGCCGGAGCCTTTACCGATGCCAAAACATCGCGTGAGGGCTATCTCCTGCGCGCAGATGGCGGAACGCTCTTCCTGGATGAGATCGGCTCCATGCCCCTCGTTTTGCAGGCCAAGCTCCTGCGCTTTCTCGAAACCCGCAGCTTCCGCCGCGTCGGCAGCACAAAAGAGATACATGTCGACCTGCGAGTCATCTCCGCCACCAATGTTGATTTGCAAACCGCCGTCGCTCACAAGACCTTTCGCGACGATCTGTTCTACCGGCTCAAAGTCATCAACATTGCGCTGCCTCCTCTGCGCGAACGACCGGAGGATATCGAGCCTCTGGTGGAGCATTTCCTGCAATTGCAGAGCGCCAGGAGTGAGAAACCCTGGCAGATCAGTGCGGAAGCGCTCGAACTCTTGCAGCGCTATAGCTGGCCGGGCAATGTGCGCCAGTTACGCAGCGTCATTCAACGCGGCCAGATTCTCTGTGATGGCCGCGTTATTCTGCCGCGAGACCTGCCCACTGAGATACAGAAAGCCGCAAGCAGCGCCACGCAGCACCTGTACGAACTCCAACAACAGTTGAGCCTGCCGCCTGAAGGCATCGATCTGCGCACATTTCTGAGCCAGATTGAGCGCAAATTCATTCAAGAGGCTCTGGAACGCTGCAACGGCAATCAGGTGCAGGCGGCAGCTCTACTGCGTATCTCGCGTGACCAGTTGCGCTACCGTCTGGACGATTAGACTTCGGGCCAGTCCAGCATGATGGCTTGCGCCGTATCACCGGGGTTGACCTTGACGCCGCCTTCAGCAACGATAACGAGCGCGTTGGCGTTGAGCAACGAAGTCGTGATATTGGAACCCTGGTTGCCTGTCGTGTGAGCAACGAAGCGGCCATTCCGCCATTCCACGCGAGCGCGCACATAATGGCGGCGCATGGCGACATCCTCAACACCGTCTTCAACAACGACCTCGACCTGCGGATGCAGCAAGCGCGTGTGGCCCAACAGTTTACGGATGACCGGGCGACCGAAGAGTTCAAAGGTAACGGCGGCTGAAACGGGATTGCCAGGCAGTCCCAGCAGCGGCACTCCGCTGATCTGCCCAAAGGCGACGGGTTTGCCGGGGCGCATATTGATGCGCCAGAAGTTGATATCCCCCTGCTCCCGCATGATGTCTTTCACCAGGTCGAAATCGCCCACGGAGACACCGCCTGATGTGATGATGAGGTCGGATTGTACTGCCGCCGTGAACTTCTCTCGCAAGCTCTCCACTGTGTCGCGAGCGACCCCCAGACGCTGCGGTTCAGCACCTGCCCGTCGCACTGCTGCTTCGAGCAAATAGCTGTTGCTATTGCGAATCTTGCCGGGCAGCAGCGGCTCGCCGACATCAATCACTTCATCTCCAGTACCCAGGATGGCAACGCGAGGTCGGCGAACGACGGGGACGCTGGCCCAACCCAGTGTCGCCAGCACGCCAATCTCCCACGGCCCAATCTCGCTGCCGCGACTCAGCACGTTTTGCCCGCGCCGGATATCTTCCCCGGCGGGGCGGATATTATTGCCGGGCGCGACCTCTTGCAGTATCTCCACCCACTCGCTGTCCTGGCTCTCGGAGCGCGTCAGCTCGACCTGGATGACGGTATCGGCTCCAGGCGGCACGGGCGCGCCAGTCATGATGCGCATAGCCGTTCCATCAGCGACCGCGGAGTCGGCCACGTAGCCTGCCGCGACAGAGCCGGTGACGCGCAGGCGGGGAGGTTGTCCCTCACGAGGTCGACTATCTTTGCTGAGGAGCGCAAAGCCATCCATCGCGGAGTTGGCGAAGGGCGGCATATCTTCCTGCGCCACAATGTCCTGCGCCAGCACCAGTCCCATTGACTGTTCCAACGGTACAGATACGACATTTAAGGGAGTGATGTGCGCCAGGATACGCTCAAGCGCCTCTTCTACACTAATCATAGGGTTTGTCTCCTCTCAGGGGATCACAGCACCATACGCAAGAAGCCTGGCAAAGCAAATAGAGCGGCTCTGCCAGGCTTCTCGCGAAATACAATACCTCGTACGGGAGTCGAACCCGTGATCTCCGCCTTGAAAGGGCGGCGTCCTAGGCCACTAGACGAACGAGGCAGGGACACAAGTCATTTTCAGTGACATGAGGATTGTACTGCATTCATGCCCGTTTGTCAAGCAAAAAATGTTGAACTGTGTTCGTGGCCCACGAACACAGCTCTATTCTTCGTCGTCGCCCGGCTGCTGTAAGGGCTTCATTACCTCCGGGGTCTTGCCTTTCGCTGGATGAATCATTGCTTTGAAACGCAGGTAGAGCGACATGAGGCCCGCGAACCAGAGGCCACCGTAGACATAGCCGACCATCACGTCGCTGGGCCAGTGCGCGCCCAGGTAGATGCGCGAAGGTCCGATGAGGGCGATCAGGGTGACACAGACGGTAATCAGGCTATTGCGCAGTCGCCCTGAACGCCAGTTGGTTGCCAGCAGATAGCTCAGCAGGCCGAAGAAGTTGATATAGTGCATAACGTGTCCACTGGGGAAGCTTGGCTCGTCGATGACGTGAACCACTGTGACCTGTTCGTTGGTTGGGCGCGGGCGTTTGATCGTGTATTTGACGGCCATACTCAGCAGGCTGGAAGTCGAGGTGAGCAGGACAAAGATGGCCTCCAGTCGGAAGCGCAGCGCCAGGAAGATGCCGGAGATAGCGATGGTAATCGGCGTCGAAATTTTTGGATAGCCAAACGCTGATACGGTCTCCATCAGACGACGGAACCAGGGATTGTGCTGCTTTTGCAGAGTGCGTGAGATCGTTCTATCGCCGGGAAAAAATTCCGTGTAGCGAGCAATAAATGTGAAGATGGCGGTGCCGGAAAGCAGCCATAGGTAGAAAATAAGCAAGATCGTGCCTCGCGAGACGGCGCGGCGACCGGAGACGGAGGTCTGAGCCGCGACACGCTGCGCCTCTTCCACGACAGGCTTCACGTTTTGTTCGACTGAGGTGACGACCTGCTGCGGTAGAGCGCCTACCGCATTGGCTACTGCTACACCAGTTGTATTGCTACTAGCGGTCGGAGTGCTGCCGGTATTGCTGCTATTACCGGGTTGATCTGTATTACTAGCCATTACATGAGTCTCCCTTTTCACATCGATACCTGGACACCGCTGTCCTCTGACTGCTCGTTTTCTCCAGAAGTATGTTGCTCGTGCTCCTTGCTTAGTCCAGGAGCATTCTCACTTGCTACACGTACACGCAGCGCTCCAGGAAGCACCCGGATAGTTGCCGGTGTGTAGCCGAAAGCTGCTCCGTCCACCTGAACCTCAACAGGACGGCTTGCCTCTACGCGCATGGATTTGACGCGCCGGTGGACCATTTTTCTTTCAAAGGGACGCTGGCCCCGGCTAATGGCAAAAGCGTGCCGGAGATATTCAAGCTTGCTGAAATTCTTATAGATGACCACATCCAGCCAGCCATCATCCATCAGTGTGCCGGGGGCAATCTGGAAATGCGCGCCGTAGTATGGCGAGTTGCAGACCGTCAGCTCGATAGCGTGCTCAGAACGCCGCTTGCGTCCATCAATGGAGATGCGAAGCGTGACTGGTTTGAAAGAGAACAACGTCCATAAACCCGTCGCGACGCCCTGGATGGTCGAGAGCCAGCCAGGGCTTTTAATCTCCTCTGCCGAAGGAAAGAGCGCTGCCTCCAATCCGATACCGGCGACCTCTAGGAAGGGGTGGTCGTTGATGACGCCGATGTCTATCGTGCGTGTGATACCCTTTGCGATGGCCTTACAGGCTCCCTCAATGGTGTCGGGCAGGCTCAAACTATGGGCAAGGTTGTTCATCGTGCCAGCGGCGATGATGCCCAGCGTGCTTTGTGTACCGATCAGGCCGTTGGCGACCGCGTGAACAGTGCCATCTCCACCGCAAGCGATGACCAGTTCGTATCCTTCCTTTGCTGCCTGTTGTGCCTGCCCTGTACCCATATCCTCCGGCGTCGTATAGTAAACCTGCGGTTCAATACCATACTTGCCCAACTCGGCAAGAACGAGCTGTTCGTGCTCCTGCGGCGTACCTACCGTTGTCGACATTGTAGATATTCCTGAAGCGGGGTTGAATATTAACGCTGTACGCATATATTTCCTATCTTTTGCTCCTGACGACCGGGCAAACGTTCGCTCACGGTGTGCGCTCTCTAAAGTAGACACGGAAAACTCGACAGGAAGGAATACAGCCCCTTTTCCTTATGGATAAATCGGCCCCTACGGGCGTCCTGTATCCAGGGTACATGGGTAACAGTTCATTGTGTGCTACAATAGTTTCAACATGATGATAAATGACGAAACAGGAAGGACTGTGTGCTATGCTCGATATCCATCCCCCGCCTGAATTGATGGCTGATACCAGCGACCTGAATTTTTATACCGCCGA
>DASTKE010000091.1:0-2540 GCA_035716105.1 Ktedonobacteraceae bacterium
GGCCACAAAAACAGCGGCGTCGCCGAAACCATGGGTGAGTGTCGCGATCAGCACACTTCCTTTTGTGTGATTGAAGATCCAGGTGTAGAGAAACGTTGTGGCAATCGCGACGATAAAGAACCCTATGTAGCTGGTGAAGATGAACGGTCCGTTCACCAGGGTAAAGAACGAGGGCAAATGCCACAGTGCATGTAGCGAGCCGAGAATGACGGTTCCCAGGACGGGACCGTAGCGTTGTTGCAACCTCGGCAGGGCAAATCCGCGCCAGCCCAGTTCTTCTGCGAACGACGCTGTCAGAATGATGAGTATGGCTTGTGGGAAAAACGCGGTGAAGATGAGCGTCCAGTGCGCCAGGAGAGCAAGGGGCAGGTTTATCCCATAAAAGACGCTGATGTTCACCAGCCAGATCGGGATAAAGCCGAAAATGGCAATCAGGTACCACCCTATGCCCACCCGCCATTGCACACATCGGCGCAGCAGCAGTCCCACACCCGCTTTACCAGACGTAATGGCGGTCACCGTGAGGGATGCCAGAGTCGGACCAGCAAGAGGAACAAGGAAAAAAACGATAAAAAACGCGATATCTGGGAGCCTGAAAGGGAGGATGCCAAGCCCGTACACTCCCCTGGACAGCGCGAAGGGCAGTTCAAGCACCCAACTCCCCCCAAGTGCGATGACGAAGTAGGCCACTAACGGGTGACCACTGATAAGACGCTTAAGCGGTGAAGCTGTCGCAGTCTGCGACGCTGTTGCGAGAGTAGACATGATTTTTTCCTACCTTTCCTCTACATCCATCCTGCCGCTCGTGACGAGCAGCTTGAGGAACTCCCAGTGGCGCAAAACTTCGGCGCGATCACTGCCGCCGCTCTGGTAGTGCTGGCGCAGCCACAGCAGAGAAACGCTCTCATCGGCGGAAAAGCCACTCTGGGTCAGGGTATCGATGTCGCTGGCAGGTGTCTCTACAGATGTTGTGCTTTCATAGTTCTCTTTCATAGTACTTTGCGAGTTCATCTTTTTATCCTTTCGCCCCACGCCATTAAGAGGCGCATCTCTGATTGTGCATAGACATACATTCATTTGCTATTCCAAGTATAGGTGCGCGGGACGTCGAATGTATCTGATAAAGGTTTTATTTTTGCTCAGACTTTCGTAGGGGCTATCTTCCGGGTCAAAGTGCGCAGAGTGTTCTTTAGAAAGAATCACGGGCTTGTAATCCAATTGTTTCTCTTCCCATCGTCTACATAAGGAGGCAGGCACACTCAGGGCTACTCGATGAAAGGAGAGAACCGATGAAGACTTTTGAAAACGTTCCCGGTCAAGTGGCACCAGCGTCCACAGCGTCTCGGCTTGTCAACGTGGTCGCTCCCCTGCTGCTTGCGTTACAACTACTTGAGACGGTGCTTCTCTATCCCTCGCTGCCGGACACCGTTCCATCCCACTGGAACGCGACGGGACAGGTCGATAGCTACTCTAGCAAACTTGTCTACGTCAGCATCATGCCAGCGATCAGTATTGGCCTCTACATCTTCCTGCGCCTCATCTTCGCGGCAATAAACTCAGGCGTGAGTGGTCAGAAGCCAGAGCAGGTGCGCCTGGGACGCAACATCCTGACGGCAGTCATATTAGGGCAGCAGGCGCTCTTTCTGATTATCCAGACTATCCTGCTGCTCATCGCCATGCACGCCGGCAAGAGTCCGGCGTACTGAGTTCAATCAATCTTGAAAGAAACAAGAACTGATCAGCGCGCTAAGCTGTCCAGTCGCGTGGGCTGGTGGCTGCGGGCGGAAAGGTATGCCGCCTCCATGAGCATACTCAGGTCAATGGCGGCCTGGGTGTTCTCGGTCGCTGTGGTTCCATGCTGGATGTGCGAGACCCACTGCTGGAAGGGGAGCGGTTGATCGGCCTGGATATCCTTCCAGACGCTCCACTTGCCGTTGGTTGAGCCGGGCATCTGCGAACTGCGAATGTATAACGTGCTCTCAGGCGTTCCGTAGAGCAAGCTGCCCTCGGTGCCGTGCGCTTCGATAGTAAACGGGGCAAAGGGATTGACGAACCCCGCTTCGACGATGCCGATGGCTCCCTGTGGATAGTGGAGGGTCGCGAGCGCGTTGTCCTCCACTGCCCGACCGGTGACATATCCGTAGGTGGCGCTGACGCTTTCAGGTAATCCGAGGAACAGCCGCGTCAGGTACATTGGGTGAGCGCCGAGGTCAATCAGCGCGCCGCCCGCGCTTTGTGCCGGATCGAAGAAGGCAGGAGGTAGCCAGCCCTGGGGATGTTGCTGCGTTCTGAGCGCGCCATCGTGGTAGAGGCGCACCCTGACCTGCGTCAATTCGCCGAGCAGCTTGCGGTCGAGGAGCGCTTTGATGGTGAGTGTCGAGCCTGCATAGAGCCGGGGCAAGGAAACCATCAGTTTGACCCCGGCCTGCTCTACCGCCGCCACGATCTCGTTGCATTCGCGCAGGGTGGGGGCAAGCACTTTCTCGGTGAAGATGTGCTTGCCCGCCCGCGCAGCCGCGACCATCACATCGCGGTGCATG
>DASTKE010000092.1:0-2106 GCA_035716105.1 Ktedonobacteraceae bacterium
GCCCGCGTCCTTGATACAGTCGCGGCGGGCGAGCACAAGGCGTCGCCCCTACGACAACCCCTACAAGAACGTAGACCCGCAAAGACATTCTCATGCTTGCGGAGAGACGGATAAAAGCATACGATAGTAGCACAACAGCATGAGATAGTCCCATTTCAACTGTGGTTGTACTATTTCATTGCCATTCTCGTACTGCGGGTGGCTCCCGGTAGTTTGGATTTCGACTAGAGGAGAATTTGTATGGTAACGCTTGGATATGTTGGGCTGGGGAAGATGGGAGGACGAGTCGCGAAGCGGCTGCTCGACGCGGGCTACAGTGTGATTGGCTACAATCGCACAAAATCGAAGGCGCAGGAGTTGCTCGACGCGGGAATGCAGTGGGGCGAGACGCCGCGCCAGGTCGCGGAGGCAGCCGATATTACATTTAGCATGGTAACGAACACCACCGCTTTTCATGAGATATTTGATGGGCAGCATGGTATCCTGGCAGGCTTAGAGCCGGGCAAAATCTACGTCGATATGAGCACCATCGGTATCGAGGCCAGCAAGGAGGCCGCTAAGCGCGTCGCGGCACAGGGAGCGCACATGCTTGACACGCCCGTCTCCGGCAACCTGACCACCCTGTCACAGGGCAATGCCTCTCTCATGGTCGGCGGTGATGAAGCTGTCTTTCAGCAGATCAAACCCATCTTGCAGGCTATCGGGTCAAAGGTGGATTATGTGGGCGCAAATGGTCAGGCGCTCTTGATGAAGGTTGCCATCAACCTCAGCCTGCCCATTCAGTTTCTTGGCCTCTGTGAAGGCATTCTGCTGGCTGAAAAGGGCGGCATTCCCCGCGAAACTGCGCTGAAAGTGTGGATCAATAGCGCGCTCTCTTCGCCAGCGACGGCCCATCGCGCCGCGTTTCTTGTCGAGAAGCCAGAGGAGGCCTGGTTCGACGTCAATATGATGCAAAAAGACATGCTGCTGGCACTTGATCTTGGCCGCACGCTCGAAGTGCCACTGCTCGGCGTCGCTCTCTCCAACGAACTGCTGACGGCAGCGCGGGCAATGGGACTGGCAAAAGAAGACTTTGCCTGCATGTTTGAGGTGCTGGCAAAGCTCGCCGGACTGAATGAGTAACAGGCTTTCCATCTAGTCTGAAAGGACATTACGATGCATCATGTAGGAAACTACGACAAAGCGGAGTTCCAGGTACCTCCCGGCTACGAGAAGCACTGTCAGGACTACTCGCGTGTCGCGCTGGTCGATCACACTACCCCCGGCGCTGTCCACACGGGACTGGGCCTGTGCAAGCTGAACGCGGGAGGCACGCTCGATCCCCACGTCCACTTCTATGAGGAAGCCTTCTACATTCTGGAAGGACAGGTATTGCTTAGCTTTGATGGTCACAGCTACCAGCTTGAGGCAGGTGATTATGGCATTATCCAGTCCCCATTAGCGCATGGCTGGCATAATGTCAGCGAGCAACCCGCACGCTGGTTGGAGATGCTCTCGGCCCAGCCCAAAGCGCCCGGCCAGGAGCGTGACACCTTCTTCCTGCGCACTCCCAGCCACCCCAACACGGGTGAGCGCCCCGATTTCCGCGACCTTCGAACGCGCTACCTCGGCTACTTTGACGACCAGCAGATGCCGCCACCCAGCCAGCTTCAGATGGACGGCTATTCCGGCGGCAATATCTATGGCATCTCGCTCAAAATGCTCATCGATCGCCTGCTGGGCGCGCAGCACCTAACGCTGTTCATGGTGGAATTCCAGCCCGGCGGCGATGGCAACATCCACGACCATCCCTTTGAAGAGACCTATTTCCTGCTCAGTGGCGAGGCCGAAGCGGTTCTGGACGGCCAAAGCTATCACGTGAAGGCGGGCGATTACGTCTGGACAGGCGTCGGCGGCACGCACGGCTTCTTCAATCGCGGCACCGTTCCCGTGCGCTGGATAGAAACGCAATCACCGCAACCTCCCAACCAGCAAGCCTTCCGCTTCCCCGCCGATTGGGACTACCTGGCAAAGAAGCTTGAGGAGTAAAAGCCAGCAAGCGGTGTATGTAGAGCGACAATAGGTATTGCCGCTCTACATACACCGCTTGCTGGCTTTTACTCACAT
>DASTKE010000093.1:0-5722 GCA_035716105.1 Ktedonobacteraceae bacterium
GCCAGCGTCTTTCCCCCGGTGTTCAACGTGGGAACTTTTAGCGCCGCTGAGTAGTTAATCAACGGCTGGGTCAGCGGTGCCGTCGGCTGCTGATTAAAGTCGAAGAAATCCATCAGGTCGCTGGTGCTGGATAGAGCGTCACGCTGGCCCAGGCTGGGGATATTGTAATTCTCTTCGATGAACTTCGGGAAGGAGCTGAACTCCCCCTGTATGTGAGAGATATAGCCCTGTTTGGCATAAGGAGAAATCACAATCAGGGGTACTCGCGGCCCCAGGCCGATATTGTCGACGATAGGAGGAACGACGTGATCGTAGAAGCCGCCCCAGTCGTCCCAGGTGAGGAAGATGGCGGTACTCGACCAGTAGGAACTATTCATGACAGCATTGATGATACCGGTCACGAAATTCTCGCCGCCTTGCAGTGCAGCGGGTGGATGGTCGGTAATGCCGTTGCCAGCCGGAGTGATCCACGATACTTTGGCCATTTTATTGGCCTGGACATCCTTAACGAACTGATTGGGGTTGATAATGTTGTTCTTTGAATTGACGATGGGCTTAATGAACTGAGGGGCATCCCAGATGGGAGCGCCGCCGTAGTACTTCCAACTAATGCCTGCCTGGCTCAGCTCTTGAGGGATGCTATTGATATTGTAGCAGGGGAAGGACCAGTACGGACTGGGAGCCCCTTGCGCGTTTTCAGAATAGGTCTGGCTATTGGCCGGGAACACACAGTCCTGACTGAGAGTGTCATACAGCCCACCCGTTTGAGCGGCGACCATTGCCAGGTGGTTCGGGGTACTGCCGGCGGCCATGGAGGTGAAGAAATTATCGCTCAGGCCATAGTGTTGAGCGTAGAACCAGTAATTGGGGATATCGCTCTTGGTGTACTGGATGTACCCTCGCGAGGGGAAGCCATCCATTTTCCCACCGTCGATGGCCGTAATGGTCTCTGCCGTGCCGTGTCCCAGGTCATTATGCAAAGGATTGGTTGCCTGCCCCAGGTTCGGGTCTCCATTGGCGTTGGGAAAAGTCCCGAAGAAATTATCGAACGTATGATTTTCCATCATGATAACCACAACATTCTTAATGGGTGTGGATGTCGAACCCTTCGGGTGCAGGTTCGCGCTGGCGTTTCCGGGCATGAGACCGGGTACCATGCGCCAGGTGGCCACTCCAAGGACGACAACGAGGAGTAGGATAGAGCTCCAGCGTCTCAACTTCATGATTGAATGTACCTTTCTGACCTTTGTATCGAGAAAGAGATATATGACCCTTCTACCTTACCCGGAATCGTTGTCCTCTCCAACGAACGGATAGCGTTGCCATTGTTCATAGATATGACTATGGCATGGAGTAGATGATCCTGTACCATGCGATTGCTCACATCGGTTTTCACGTCGGGAAATACAGACATATCAATGCTTTGAAATCTAAAAGCCTGACGTAAAGAGCGACCTACCCTTTTGTAACACCGGCAAAGGTGTGATGAAACAGGTGGAATTGCTACAGCATGACGCCAGCGCTTTGGCATATTTTCCGTAGTATAGTAATACGTAATAAAGATTGCGGTTTTATTAACCTTAAGAACATGTGATGAATGAGACATATTGGTTATATTCTGTTAACCTGTTGGCCTGTAAGCGCCATTACCCCTTCTGCATGGCCACGAGACTGTTGCTTGATCAGCCATCATGGCACCACCGCTCGCTGCGCGCTCGCCAACCAGTTGCACCAGTGCTCGCCGCCACGCATCCGCTTCCTCTTGATTCAAGAGTCCCCGGCGGAGCGCATCACGTTTGAGTGACCAGCACGGCACCGGCAAGGTAGACCCAGAAGACACGGGGCAATGCAGAATGCGCATTTTACACAAATCTGACCCAAAAAGCATTGCAATTTGGGTCGCCTCAGTTTATACTCTGACAAGGGGGTAGTATTCTTCCATTTCGATATGCCAATGCCGTTGGCTATGTCCTTTGTTTTATTATGGGACAATGGGGAATGTATGTACATCCAGGTGCCAAATCTTCTAATGGATGTATTGTGCTTCGCACAAGTGTTGATACCGGCAGCCTGCCTTGAAGGGTCTGGCTCTGGTTTTCGATTCTCTCGGAAGCCTTCAGCGACAATACAGTCTTGCATTGTCAGGCTGCGTTGTGTGTTTCGCAATCCCCATGTGTACTGTCACTCATGGAAGCTCTGTGCTTTCCAAAGAGCGTTTGACGGACTTGCCATGTAGAAGAATTGCGAAGGTATGCCCCGCTGCGAGAAGAGATTTTTCCTCTTCTCAATCGCGTGAAAGGAGGTATGTGTCACCAGACAGGCATACACAGTTAAGCGAACGACCTGGTTATTGTAAAACAAGATCAGAGGAACAACGACGTTCAGTAGCTTACTTCAAGTAAAGGAGCTTTCCGTGTCAAGAAAACAGGGAAAACTGACTCTCTCTGTCCTAACTATCCTGGTCGCACTCCTGGTTGGCATGTTCACTGCCGGCCCTACTTTCGCTTCCGTCAATCACAGTGCCACCAGCAAGAGCAGCACTCCGAAAGTCAGCGCGACCAAAGGGAAGCCGGTAAACGGCACCATGCATAGCGCCAACATGAATAGCCTGCCAAAAGAGTCGCTGGCTGCCGCGCTCACAAAAGCCCCGAGGCAACTGCCTATTCGCATGGCCCATGCGAATAAGAATGGAGCCTCTACCAACAAGAACGCCCCGGTCAACAAGTCTCCCATCGCGGCAAGTGGCGCGAGCAAGTCAGTCATTACCGGGTTCCAGGGCATGGCCGACTCTGCGACCATTTGTCCCTATTTCGGTGGCTGTCAGCCTCCCGACATGGCGCTGGCCACGTCTTCCAGCCTGGTGTTGCAGGGCGTCAACACCTCCTATGCCTTCTACAATACCTCTGGTCATCTCGTGTTGGGTCCGATCAACGATGTGAACTGGTACGGGGTTCCCCCTCTGCCCAACAACTGTGATCCAGCTGGCCCGTTCCTGAGCGACCCGCGCGCTTTCTATGATCCCAATACCGGGCTGTTCTGGACGGCCACGCTGCAGGTCGAAGCTGCCGCCTTTGGCGTCGGCGTCAACTGCCCGAACCTGTCGCTGTACTGGATCGCCAATATCAACCCGAAGACGGGCGTCATGCACGTCTATAGCTTTGATATGACGCTTGGTGGCACAGTCGGCGCGGGTGCGGACTACACGCAGTTCGGTTTCAACAAGGATGTCGTCTCCTTCACCGGCAACATGTTCGACTTCACCACCGGCAACTACGACTTCGCCGAAGCGCTGTTTGTCAACAAACATCGCATGGAGCAGGGTAAGCCCGTCACCGCCGTTCCGTTCACGCAACTCGGTGGCACCAGTACCTCTGGCAGCACGGTGTTCTTCGATACCGTACAGCCCGTCGAGACGATCACCCCGGTCAGCACGGATCCGGGAGTGGAGTACCTGATCAACTCCTTCAATATGAATGGAGACCTGTTCGGCGATGACTGCTTCTTAACCGCTTGCCAGGGGTTCATCGTGTGGGCCTATGAGCCTTCTAACCAGACCCTGGGTGGCACCCTCATTCTCTCGCAATCCCCCAACCCGAACTACATTGTCCCACCCAACGCCGATCAGCCGGGCTGCATCCAGTGTGTGGAAACGATTGATACCCGCATTACCGGCACCCCCGTTTACAGCGTTGGGGGTGGGCAGGGCTTGATTACTTTCTCGCTGGATACTGGCGTCAACAATGGTGGAGCGTTCTTCCCCAGTGTTGTTCCGGGCATTCTGTGGGGTCAGGTGCAGGTTACCAATTTCCCAGGGAACCCGGTGATTCCCCTGGGCAATCTCTACCAGTCCGGCTACGTCTCCTTCGCAGGAGACCAGGCAGCCTCCTTCGGGGCAGAGATGCAGGACAAGAATGGCAATGTGTTCATGGTCTTTGACACCATGAGCTCCAACCTTAATCCCAGCATCATGATTGCTTCTCGCAGCAAGTCAACTCCGCTGGGGAGCCTGAGCAATTTCCACTTCGTCATCAAGGGGCCATCGGCCACCTTCGACTCGCGCTGGGGCGACTACGAGGCCGCTTCCTACACGGGGTTCAGCAGCAATCACGTCTGGGTCGCTTCGCAGTACTCCATCAGTGGCGACTGGACAACCTTTATCGCCCAGGTCTCGTAACCCTTTCTCGCTCGTTCGGTGAGAAACAAAGAACCGGATGCATCCTGAAGGTTCAGGGTGCATCCGGTTTTCTCTTCCAAGCAGCCGTACGAAGCGAACTCGAACGCTGAGGGAGAAAGCCGGGCATCACGCTCAGTTTGAAAAAAAAATTTGAGCTTACCCGACCTGAGACAATTATGAGAACAGCGGCCTGAATCCTGTCGGGATGTACACGAATGCGTTGCGTCACCGGAGCTCACAGATGTAGGACCTGGCTGGCTTGCCGTTGAGCGTGAGCGAACCTGCGGCGACGAAGCCGTTGTGTTCAAGCACCTTGCGCGAGGCCGGATTGTCCAGCGTGGCTCTCGCGCGCAGCCTGGTGAGTCCATACCCCGTGGCAGCAAGCTCGCGCACCTTACGCACCGCCGCTGTGGCCAGTCCTTGCCCCGCGACCTTCTGCGCGATCCGGTATCCCAGTTCCGCCGACCCATCTGCCACTTCAACCAGGTTCACCCGCCCCACCACCTCGCCGCGCTCGGTCACCAGCAAGTGGAGGTAATCCGTCCCGGCGGCCTGCCGTGCGAGCAGTTGCGCATACTGTGTGTCGAACTCGGCGAAGAACTCGTCCCCCCGATCCGGTATCGACGCCGCGAAGTACGCCCGATTCTCCCGCTCGAACGCAAGCAGGGCTGGTGCGTGATCGAGGCGGAGCAACTGAAGGTCTGGCATGAGGAGTTGGAGGCGTGGTGTCGATTCCAACCCGGTTCCCTTGTCTTCCTTCGATTCCGTGGGGGCGCGTTTCCCGCCCACGGCCTGCCTACCGAGAAAAGAACATGCACTGACCTCTGGCGCATCCCGTTCGTCTCGTTCTTCCATGCGTTTCTCCCTTTGCTCCTGGTCGCAATATTCTTGTTGGTAAGTATACTTGAGAGAGAGAAAAGAGGCAAGGATTTCTCGCATAACTTGATGCTCGCCATGACGCGTGGTTCTCTACTGGCGGAGATCGACCTGTTCCCTCTTGCCTTTGTGAAGAAAGGAGAAGGCCAGGCGCGTCCACGTAGCAGGCAGATGGGGCTCTGTGGTGTAGCCATCCTCGGTCACCCGCAAGCCCGCAAAGCCGAAGATCACTGCCTGCCAGACGGCACCACAACACGCGGTGTGAATCCCCTCCGGGGTATTGCCGCGCAGGTTCTCCAGATCGACCAGGTTCCCTTTCATGAACAGCTCATAAGCTTCCTTCGTCTTCCCCAGTTCGCATGCCAGAATCACGTGGAATGCGGGGGTGAGGGAGGAGCCGTAGTCGTGGTCGGTGATGGGATAGTAATAATCCCAGTTGGCCCTCTTTGTGTTGAGGTCAAACGACTGACTGAGCACGGTGAGCAACATTAACACATCGGCTTGTTTGATGATGCGATACTTCTGCGTACCCTCCACACCGAAGATCCCCTGATAGGAGACCTTACGGCCCCTGTACAACTCCTGATCGAGCGTTTCCAGCTCGAAGAACCCATCAAATTGCTCAAACACACCGCTCTGCTGGTCTCGTGGAATGCGTATCCGCTTGATGAC
>DASTKE010000094.1:0-3778 GCA_035716105.1 Ktedonobacteraceae bacterium
TCCCTCGGTCATCTGGCGCAGTGCGCCCGGTTGTCCCTTCTCGATGGAGAGGGTATAGACATCAGGGTTGCGCGCCTGCCAGCGATCTTCGGCACGGTTCGAGGTGAAGGCGATGCGCGTACTGTCGGGCGACCAGGACGGGTCTCTGTCATCCCAATCACCATCGGTGAGTTGCACCGGTTGCCCTGGCTCATCCGTGCTGCTCTCTGGAATGTCGATGAGAAACAGGTGGGTGCGGCGCTCGTAGGTGAAGCCGACGCCATCGAAGCGATAGGAAAGGCGGTCGATCATCCGTGCTTTGGGCAGGGGCTTGCCGTCCTCGTCCTCCTCGTCGAGCGGGCCGACCTGGGTGCTGAAGAGCAGCTGTCGGCTATCGGGCGACCAGACGGGGTGCAAGGCACCATGCGGCATGAAGGTAAGCTGGCGTGCCTCTCCCCCGGCGGTTGGAATGAGCCAGATTTGCAATTTGCCTTTGCCGCGCTGTTTCGCGTCGTTGCCGGTTCCCTGTCCGTCGCCTTCGCGGTCGGAGGCAAAGGCGAGCCAGCGACCATCGGGCGACCAGGACGGGCTGCGCGAGTTGCCGCTGCCGCCAGTGTAGCGGCGCACCTCGCCCTTTGCCGGGTCGGTCAGGGCAATCCAGACGGAGGAGCGATAGGCGTGCTTGCGCCCGTCGATCTCCGTGACGACGAAGGCCACGCGCTCGCCATCTGGCGAGATGTGCGGCCTGGTGAGAAACTTGAACTGGTACAGGTCTTCGATGGTGATTGAACGTGACAATGGTATGCTCCAGATTCTAACGTGGCCCCACCCCAGGCCACCCGCAAGGGGTGGCCCTACTATACGCGATATCGCGGCTCGCAGAGCGAGCCGGGCGTATATAGTAGGGCCACCCCTTGCGGGTGGCCTGGGGTGGGAACCGGGAACTACTTATGCTTGCGTCTGCTCTGAAGGCGTTTCTGCTGCTGGTCCGGGCAGCACGCCTTCGGCGGTTTCGCGGATGAGCTGGTCGACGACAGCCTTGAGGTCGCCCGTGCGCTCGAAGGTGGCAAGCTGGCGATCGGCGCTTGAGCCTTCCTGCAGGATGCGATAGGCGTACTCCACTTCCTTGCGGCTGCCCAGTTCGTCCACCACGTCGCTGATGAACCACTCCATCAGTTCGCGGATGAGAGCGCGGGCGGGCAGTTCCTGCTGCTTGCCGAAGTCGATCAAGTTGCCTTCCAGGCCGTAGCGCACAGCGCGCCACTTGTTCTCCTCGATCAGATCAAACGGGTAGACGCGGAAGGTCATGTTGTCGCGGCGCAGCTTCCAGATTTTGGCGATGATGGCCTGGAAGATAGCTGCGATAGCAATGGCCTCGTCCACGCGGGTACAGACATCGCACACACGAAATTCCAGCGTCGGGTATGACGAGTTCGGGCGCACATCCCACCAGATTTTGCTGGCATTGGGAATGCTGTTCGTATTCACGAGCGTGTTGACCAGGTAGTTGTAATCTTCATTGGAATCGAAGACACGCGGAATGCCACTGCGCGGAAAGTTGCGGAAGATGATGCTGCGATACGACTTCAAACCGGTCTTGCGTCCCATCCAGAAGGGCGAACTGGTGGAGAGGGCCAGCACGTGCGGCAGGAAGTAGCGAGCGACATTCATAGCCTCGATGAGAAACTCGCGGTCTTCGATGCCGATATGCACGTGAGTGCCGAAGATCAGCAGGCGCTGCGCCAATTCCTGCATGTCCTGCTTGACGCCCATGTAGCGTTCCTGCGGCGTGATCTCCTGCTCCATCCATGACGAAATGGGATGGGTGCCAGCGGCCACGATCTTCAGGTCGTTCTTGCCCGCCAGTTCCATGATGGTGCGGCGCAGGCGCACCAGTTCCGTGCGCAGTTCTGCGGGTGTCTGGCACACCTCAGAGCCGATCTCGACCATAGCCTGGTGCAGTTCGGGCTTGACCTGCTCGCGCAAGATCACTTTCCCCTCTTCCAGTATTTGCGTGATGTAGGAGCGCAGTTCTCGCGTGACCGGGTCGACAATCTGATATTCCTCCTCAATGCCGATGGTCAGTGACGGTGCTTTCATGGATTTCACTCCTTTTCTCGTATTCGTAGGGGCCGATTGATCGGCCGGTGGTCAGGCCGATCAATCGGCGCTGGGCACGATAAATCGGCCCCTACGTTATGTTCGTGTCCGTTCGTCAATGTGCATCAGGTTTAGCGTTTTTCTACCAGAAAGGTTGGCACGGTAGAACCTGTGCCAGCCGTGACGTTTAAGAGGGCCGAGGCCGAGAGGCGCGAGAGGCAGCCATCCACGTAGTCGCCGTAGAAGACGAGCGGATTGGTGTCCAGCATCCGGTCGATCAGCTTGACCTGCCCATCGACCAGGTTGGGATAGGGTTCGCTGGGGATGGCGACGCGCTCCTGCACGATGTAGTGCTCGGTGAGCGCATCCTGCACAGCCTGCACCCATCCTTCGGGTGTGGTCTCCCAGCCGAGCACAACGCCTTTGCCGCCGTACTCGTCATTAGGCTTCAGGACGAGATTCTCGCGGTTCTCAAGGATGAACGGGATCAGGTCGATTGGTTTGTCGCGGTAGAGCGTGGTGCGCTCCTCGACATGGGCTGTCCAGGGGATGTGCGCCTGGATAGCTTCCAGTTCATCGAGCGTGAAGATGTGCGCGTTGCGCTCGTCACGCAGCACGGCCAGGCTCGCCTTCTTATGCAGGATTTTGCAGCGGAACGGGTTGACCATGCAGACGTTTCTATCGAGCACAGCCTTCACGATGGGATGATCCAGGCCACCGCGCTCCACCAGTTCGCTGACCAGCACGCGCTTATAGATCAGCGTGATGTGGAAGTCCCCGGCCATCAGCTTGCCGTTGCGATACTCGACCTCGCGTGGGTCCGCGATAACGCATTCCAACCCCTGCCGCTTGAAGTAGTCCTCGAACAACACGAACTCGCTGTAGCTCGGCACCTCGCGCCAGTCGATGATGCCGATGCGCGGCCTCTCACGATGACCCGCCCACTGTGCGTAGGCATCCAGCAAGACGTTCATGACGCTGTGGCGCGAGGGCAACGGGCGCACCTGGTAGTAGCGCAGAAACTCCGCCATCACGGGTATGCCGTAGAAGACCTCGGTCAGTACATCGCTGTAGGCCGGACTGGCTGGCGTGTCCGCGTTGTACTCGGTCAGGCGTAGCCCGCCTCGATCAGTCACGAAGAACGTATCGACACGCGAGGTGGGGCTGGGATGCCGGAAGCCGGGGTCGAACTGGATGAGGTACTCTTCCCAATCGTTCAGGCCGAACTGGGCGCGAAACTCCTTGCTCTCCATCGCCACGTGGTACGCCTTCTCAAAAGCGCGCATCAGCACGCGCATCCGCGCTTGCAGGAAGCGGTACTGCTCCGGTGTCAGGAAGCGCGGGCGCAGCGTGGTGCTGAGCGGGCGCGAGCCGAATGTTATCCCGCGCTGCTGCTGCTGCACGTCCAACAGCTCCTGCGATGCCGCCGCCAGGTCATCGGTCAGCAGTTCATGGTAGGTCTCAATAGCTTCTCTCAGCGACATAACACACCTCTATCTCTCTAGACAAATATAGCATCCGAACGTAGGAGCCGATTTATCGCGCTCACCGCCGATTGATCGGCCTGGCAAGCGGGCCGATCAATCGGCGGTGTGCTCGATCAATCGGCACCTACGGGTGGTTGCCTGCACACCGTCGTCGTTGGTGTGCGCGACTGGTTGCCTGCACACCCTCGCCGTTGATGTGCGCGACTGGTTGG
>DASTKE010000095.1:0-4789 GCA_035716105.1 Ktedonobacteraceae bacterium
GAGAGACTGGTGTCTATCGTGTTCTGTCTCTGAGAATGGGTTGCCATACCTATAATCCCTCCAACTGACTCGACATTCTGCTAAAGCCAGTAAAACGCAGCAGGACAAACGAGAGGACGATGCCAAAGAGGGCCAGGACAACTGCGATCATGCTTCCGTAGCCTACCTGCTCATTTTGAAAGGCCGTGATGTACATCTGAAGAGGAAGGACACGAGTCGCGTAACCAGGGCCGCCTTGCGTCGTCACCCAGAAGAGGTCGAAGTAGGTGAGGGACCCGGTAAAGATCAAGGTGGTCGAGGTGATGATCGTATATTTCAATTGCGGCAAGGTGATGGCAAAAAAGTTCTGGATGCGTCCGCCCCCATCGATGGTGGCGGCCTCGTACAGCTCTTTGGGGATCTGGCGGGCTCCGCCGAGGTAGAGGAGTGTGTGAAACGGGATAAACTGCCAGCTCACGATAACCAGCACTGTGTAAAAGGCCAGGTGAGGGTCTCCGAGCCAGCCTCTTGCCAATCCTGAGAGGCCGATTGCCGTGAGCAAGGGATTGACCAGGCCAAAATTCGGGTCCAACATATTCTGCCACGTGAGGGCGATGGCGACGGCGGAAAAGAGCAAGGGCAGGAAATACAGGACGCCAAAGACGCTCCGATAGAGCTGTTTCCCGGCCAGAAAGACGCCGAGCATGATGCTAATGGGGGTCTGTACGATCCAACTGATCACCATGACCTGGATCGTCAGGAAGAGAGAATAGAGGGTGACGTGATCGGAAAACAGAGCGATCCAGTTGCCTAAGCCAATCCACGTAGCGGCTGACAGCCCATTCCAGCTGGTAAAGCTGTAGTAGAGGGCAATAAAGAGAGGAACGATGGCAAAGGCAACGTAAAAGAGGAGTGCTGGCGTGGTCCAGAGCACCGCGAACAAGTTAGACCGCTCCGCAGTCTTTGGCACTTTCATTATTGAGCTCATAGCGCTCTCCTATCTGAGTTGGGGATCTCACTACTACCCTGTCAATTTTGATCTGGCCCCGTTTCCCAGGGCCAGACAAGTCCCATTGACTCCAACGGATTCCACAGTAGATACAGTGCGTCCCTGCATGAGGAGGTCTCCTCTTCAAGACTGAAGAGGAGACCTCCAACTGCGTACTAAGAGCCGATCGTCTTGTTCATATTGTTGGAGAACGTCTCAGGAGAAATCTGATTCAGGAATACCTGGCTCAGGTTGGTCAGGCTCGCCTGCGCTTGCGACGGCGACAGTATCTGGTCCCAGGACAACTGGAAGTTCGGCGCGTTCTTCGCCATGCTGTAGTTGTACGACAGCCATTCGCCGTTGGCGGCGGAAGCAAGCTGTGACTCAAGGCCCTCGACCGGTGGCACGTCACCCACGTTGATGAAGCCTTTGATCATCGCATCGGTCATGACGCCATTCTTGAGGTAGTCAACGGCATTCTTGGTCGACTTTGAAGCCGAGGCGACCGAGTAGAAGTTGCAGGGATTCCCGTAGACATCCTTCGGGTCGCCTTTGCCACCCTCTACCGCTGGGAAGGGGAACCAGCCGAGTTTGCCAGCGTTAAGAAAGGCAAGGGCGTTGGTCTGGAACACGGAGAAGTTCCAGTTTCCCTGTAGCATCATGCCGGCTTTCCCGGTGTAGACCAGGGCGGCATCCTGGTTGGAGTCAGCGTTGGTTGACGTGTAGGAAGTACCAAAGGCTCCCATCTTGACGAGGTCCTGAATCATGGTGTTGGCCTTGATAAATGCCGGATCGGACCACGCGTTGGGCTGGCCAGCAAAGACGGCTTTAAAGACGTCTGCTCCCCCGATGCGGTCGACCAGGAACTCGGCGTACATCAGGTAGGGCCACTGGCTAGCGCCAGCAAGCGCAATCGGGATGAGGTTATTTTTCTTCAGCACGTTGATGACATTGAGCAGCTCTGACCAGGTTGTGGGTGGGCTCAAGTTGTACTTGGAGAAGATGTCCTTGTTGTAGAAGAAGAGTTCCGTTTGCATCCCGGCGCACGGAATACCGTAGAACTTGCCATTGAAGGCTGCATTGGACATGACGGACGGGAAAAACTTGTTTTTCCAGGCAGGATCAGCGTTCAGATCGGGGGTGAGGTCATACACGTCATTTGCATTGACGTAGGACTTGAGGATACCACCGCCCCACCCAAAGAAAATATCGGGCGGGTTTTTCGCACCCATTGCCACCTGGAGTTTTTGTTTGTACGGGTCGTTCTCAAAGTAGTCGATATGGACCTTCACCGCCGACTGCGCACTGTTGTAGGCGGCTGCCGCGGCGTTGACGACTTTCTGTTCGTTTCCGGTGCGGATGTCCCACACTTCAACAGTCCCAGCGCTGCTTCCTGACCCTGTGTTTGTTTGACTGCCACCAACACCGAAACAACCGGCCATCGTTGTTGTCAGTGCCGCTCCACCTGCGACCTCGAGAAAAGTACGACGTGACATTCTTGCGTTCATTGCGTTGCCTTCCTGGCATCTCTGCCTACTAGACACATGTCTCTCATCTTGATGAGCTTACAAGCTGATGTGCAATCAGGTAGTTGGATAAGAATATATACGCAGCCGCCTACAAGCGAACGGCATCCATTGCTGCTCGTTCACGACGCTATAGAATGCTCTTTCCTCCTTTCCTTCAAGCGCCGCGCAAAGGCGCAGTGGATTCGCGCGTGATCAATGTGGTCGTCAACTCGATGCGCTTACTGTCGAGCGGCTCCTCGGCGATCAGGCGCAATAGCATGGTCGTGGCGACCCGCCCCATTGCAACGAGCGGTTGACGCACGGTTGTAAGCGCAGGGGTAACGATAGAGGCAAGCGGCACATCGTCGAAGCCCACCACGCTCACCGAGTCGGGTATACGAAGCCCACGGTCGCGTAGTGCAGCGTAAACACCCATGGCCTGTGCATCACTGCCTGCAAAGATAGCGGTTGGTGGTTCCGCTAAATCGAGCAAGGCCGTGGTTTGCTCGTATCCCGTCTGTTGGGCAAATAGACCGGGACGAATGAGGGCCGGGTCGACAGGGATACCAGCACCTTCCAGAGCTGCACGATAGCCAGCGATGCGATCGCGGCTACAAGGCAGCGCCGCATCACCACTGATGATCGCAATACGCCTGTGGCCGAGCGACAGGAGATGCTCGGTAGCCAAACGTCCGCCAAGCCAGTTGGTTGCCCCCACGGAGGGAACATCGGGTCCCAGTTCACCGCGATGATCAACCGCGACGAAGGGAATCTTATTGCGCACAAGCATGTCCAGACGCTGTGACTGACCCTGCGCGAGCACAAGAATCGCTCCGTCAGTCGCTCCGTCGATCACTTTGGCGAGCCAGCGCTGCTCATATGCTACAGCATCGTGCGTAAGCGAAAGGGCTAAGCGTAGCTCCGTACGCTCCAGCACCTCCTCAACGCCGCGCACAATTTCAATAGAGTAGAGATTCGTGACGTCTGGTACCAGTATATCAACGATACCACTACTTTCTTTCAAGACATTCTTCACGCGACTGCGAATAAATCCGGTTTCTTTGATGACCTGCTCCACCCTCTCTCGCGTTTCAGGTGCCACATCAGGTCGATTATTCAAAACACGAGAGACCGTGGGGACAGAAACCCCTGCTTTTGCTGCAATCTCTGCGATGGTCTGACGTTTAGATGGCGTTTCATTCATGATGCGAAAATAACCAGCCTCTTTTTTAAAGATTGCTGAGAAAGAGCGTGCGCTTTCGTTACCGTCACTTCAACCGTACGAAAACGAGCTTTCACTATCGAAACTATCGCTACACTACCACTTCTCTTGCAGAATATTGCAAACGTTGATTGCAGGGCATGAGGAAGCATGACGTATGCTTATGCTTCTCCTTCCTCATATTTCTGCTTGCTAAGGGCAATAACGCGTGTCAAACAAACAGTAAGCTGATGTGTTTCTTGAAAAATTCAATCTGTTACCGGTAATTACTATTGATAGTACATCAATTGATCTCAGTTGTCAAGGACAATCCAGCCTCTCGACCTGTAATAGCGTTTTCCCCGTTTCCAGGCAAAATCATCGATGCCAACTGCCTTGATGGTGCCTACGAGTGGAGTTGACAGAAGGTGTAGAGAACGCAAAAACGTCTCTCTGGTGAACGGCATCGGCTCTCTTATGAGGCAGGGGGAGACATTCGGTCCAGCCGGGGCGAGATCGGTCAGCGTCAGGGTGTAGAGAAAGCTCCCATTGAGATGCTCTCCACTTGTACGAGTGAAGCAGCCTCTTCCGTTTGCGAGGCAGTGTCTGGCACAGACAGAGCCGGAAGAGGCTGCTCCACTCGCGTACTAACTCTAGCTGTTTCTCCTGTGCGGCATCGTTTATAACGTGTAGTTTCAAGTCTTTCCCCTCTCTTTCATTGACGTGGAGGTCCTTGAACTGCGCGACATCGTAGTGGAACCTGTTGCTGTCAGACGAGGGGAGGTCGAGGCCATACGTGCCGCCACGCGAGATGACGTAGGTATCATTGAGCGCCTTGCGCAGGTAGTGGATGGTGGAGTGAAAGGTCTGGTTGATCTGATCATCGACCTGTGGCCAGAGCGCCGTGATGATTTGCTCTTTGCGCATCGGACGCCCGGCATCGAGCAGGAAGAAGAAGAGTTCCATCGCCCGCGCCTGCGCCAGCGCGTGATCGGTCGCTCGTCAAGAAAGACGGCGGGTTCGCCAAATGCCTGAATGCTGATCGCTGGCTGGTTTGTTCCCTTCAGCACCGGTGTCGGCGCTGCTGGTGTTGCCAGTGCTGCCACCGGTGCC
>DASTKE010000096.1:0-10447 GCA_035716105.1 Ktedonobacteraceae bacterium
CCGGAATCAGTTCCCCAGGCTTGACGACTATCTGCATCCCGACCTCAATGGTCTCTGCTGCCCCGTCGATCAGGTGGTTCTGGTGCCAGAGGTGCGCGGTGCGCGGTGCGCGGTGCGCGTTCGGCCAGGGCCGAGAGGGACGGCGGGCGCGTCGCAGCGCGTAGGCTTCCAGCTCCTCCCCGCCCGAAAGCATCAAGACGATCATGGCCCCCGCCAGGTACTCTCTCAGCAAGAGCGAGCCGCTGATAGCCAGAGTAGCGATGAAGTCGACGCTGAATTCCCTGTGGATCACATGCAGAAGCGTTTTCTAGAGCAAGGGCAGGCCGCCCAGCAGCACCAGGAAGAACAGCGTCCAGGTGGCGACCTCGTCATGGTGGGTGAGCCAGAGCAGCAGGCTGACCAGCAGAAGCAGCAATGCAGCCAGGGGCAGCGGGGAGCGTCTGACGCTGTGCCAGAGCCGTTGATACCAGGGAAGAAGCACGAGAGGTGCGGCAACATCCCCCACCTTTTCTGTCTCTCGCGTCCAGGTTTGCACGGAATGCTCAGCAGCAAGCGTTTGCTCGTCATGGACTTCCTCGATCATGGTTTCCCTTGTACTCCTCATGGCTTTTCTCCACAGTGATGTGTTCCTGCTCTGCCAGCTCAACTGGCGTCTCATGCAGGTGGTACAGCGATCCTGTGTCCCAGAAAGAGTATCGCAGGCACAGATCACAACAGCATCAAGAACACGAGAGATGAGGTCTCATCCTCGTCACAGTCCTTACCCTCGTGGCTGGCGGAAAGACGCTGTTTCACTGATCTCATTGGGCTGCTGAGAGGAACAGGGCGAGGATAACCGGAGAGATAATAAGCAGAGCGAGGAGCATCAAGCCGGTCAGTCCGGCAAGCGCTCTAGTTGTCTGATGACGTTGTTGCCACATTTCGACCTGCCTGAGCGTACGCTTGACCGAAAGAAGAGAAGTGATAAGCGCGAGGGACAGACCTGCGATCATGACCCCACCATAAAGAAATTGTTCCAGGGGGAAGAAGCTTGTTGGGCCAAGCAAGAACTGGATGTACCTGAAAAGCAGCAGCTGGGACACGGCAATGACGACGAGGAGAGCCAGAGGCATCAGGCTTCGCAGGATGATGGTTGCCACACCGCTTTTGTTTTTGTGATCGCCAGCCCGGGGTATTCCTGCCCGTGAAAGATCTTCCTTCATATCTTGCTCTCCCTTATGATCTGGCATGTGTCTGAACGCTTGCCGCACCCGTAAAGAAGACCAGCATACGCTCGATATATGCCTGTTTCGCGGTCACATACGCTTCGATGTGTTCGGTATGCGGAACCAGCCACGTCTGAACGTGAGCCTGTGGCGCGCTTCGAGCGGCTCCGGCGAGATCCTCCATATTAGAGGGGGGAACGATGGTGTCGTCGGCTCCGTGGATGAAGAGCAGAGGGCGAGGAGCAATCTTTGCGACCACATCGACCGGTCGCACAGCGTAATAGTCGATGCCGTAGAGGACACTGGTGATGAGGCGCGTCGCGGGGAGGAAGACAGAGGCTGCGCCGAAGGCGTGCTTGATGAGCGATTCCATGCTCGCGTAGGCGCTATCGATCACAAGAGCTTGCAGGGCCGGTTCCTGTGCCGCCGCGAACAGGAGCGCGACTCCTCCCTGTGAAATTCCCCAGCCACCGATGAAACGGGGGCGACCCAGTTCCGGGTACGGTAGCCGACCGGTGCGCAGAAAATCCACTGCTCCCAAAACATCGCGCTGCTCGAAGTACCCTCCTCCCAGTGGAGCGGGAGAGGACTCGCCATCCCCGCGCATGTCGAAGGCCAGGACGGCAAAGCCCCGCCGTGCGAGGGTCGCGCTCAGATCGAGGACGAGGGGAGTTGCCCGGTTGGCGTGTACTCCATGCACAACGATAATGGTGCGCTCCGCGCTCATCTGACCGTCAGGCAGGATCGCCGGAATGAACCAGCCGCGCAGGAGTATGCGATCCCCGCGACTGAGAAAAGCCACTTCCCGGTAGCTCAGGCTGAGGGATGAGGGCGTCTGCGTGACCGGCAGTGGTGGAAGGTAGGCCAGAATCAGCGCCAGGGCCATTGAGGTGCCGACATACAGGGTGGCGAGAATCCCCGACACTACGAGAAGAATGATGGTGAACCGCCGAGTTTTGGCCAGCGAAAGCGCTTGCTTCTGAGATGACATGCCTGTTCCCCTTCTCTGTCCTTTCAACCGGCAGCAAGCTCTCGTCGCAGCACCTTGCCGATCAAGGACTTCGGCAAGCTCTTGCGGAATTCCACGATCTTTGGCACCTTATAGGCTGTCAGTTCCTCTTCGCAGAAACGGATCAGTTCGCGGCGCATGTCCTGTGAGGCTTCGACACCTGCTTTCAGCACGACAAAGGCGGCGACCGTCTCCCCCCGGTAGGCGTCTGAGATGCCTGCCACTGCCGCTTCCGCTACCTGTGGATGCCGAAACAGCACCTCTTCCACCTCTCGCGGGTACACCTTGAAGCCGCTGGCGATGATGACATCTTTGAGGCGCTCCACGATGGAGAAGTAGCCCTCGGTATCCATCGTTGCCAGGTCGCCAGTATGGAGCCACCCATCGCGTAAGGTGGCCTTCGTCTCCTCTTCGCGCTTCCAGTACCCTTGCATGATGTTGGGTCCTCTGATCACCAGTTCGCCAATCTCTCCGGGCGCGAGCGGCTCGCCGGTCTGCGGTTCGACAATGGCAGCCTCGATATCGGGAAGCGGGAGGCCGATGGTGCCGTTGCGGCACTGCTCCGTCAGAGGATTACAGTGGGTGACGGGACTGGCCTCGCTCAGTCCGTACCCCTCGACAAGCTTGCCATGCGTCATGGCCTCGAAGTCTACCTGAAGTGTGGCGGGCAGAGGGGCCGCGCCGCTGATGCAATAGGTGATGGACCTCAAGTCTTCCGGGTGTTCGCTTGCCTCACGCAGGATGGCGCGATACATGGTCGGGATGCCGGGGAACAGCGTGGGATGCGTTCGGCGGATGGTTTTGACCACCTCTTTCGCCTTGAACTGGGGGAGCAGGACCATCGTTGCTGCCGTCAGCAGAGAGACGTTCATGCACGCTGTCATGCCGTAGGCGTGGAAAAAGGGAGCGGCACAGAGCATGACTTCTTCCCCGTCGTGGATGTGACGAAACCAGGCCCGTATCTGCAAGACGTTTGCCAGCAGATTGCGATGCGTTAACATGGCCCCTTTCGAAAGCCCGGTGGTGCCACCGGTATATTGAAGAACGGCGAGGTCTGAGGGCGCGCCCCTCACGAACGCAGGCGACCCGGCCCCATTGCCTGGATGCTGGGACTCCAGCAATGCCTGCATGACGTGTATGTTCCGGTCGGTTTGTCGTTCCTTTTGTGTTAGAGGTGGTTCAGGCCGTTTGCTGCGGCGCTGTTCAAGAGGATAGAGGGCGCGCAGGATGGGAGGCAGAAAGTCGGCAGGGCTGGTGACGATAATGTGTTCCAGTGCAGTCTGGCCGTGTACCGCACGAACAATTGGGTAGAAGGTGTCGAGCATGACGATCACTCGTGCGCCTGAGTCTGCCAGCTGGTGCTGCATCTCACGCTGTGTGTACAACGGGTTGGTGGGGACAACCACCGCTCCCGCCAGCAGTGTCCCATAGAAGGCGATGGGATATTGTGGGATGTTGGGGAGCGCAATCGCCACCCGGTCGCCCGCCTGCACTCCCAGCCGTTGCAGGGCGAAAGCAAAGCGGCTGGCGGAAGCTCTGAGCTGAGCATAGGTCAGTTTCGAGCCGTAGTAGAGACAGGCTGTGCGGTTCGGGTAACGGCTCGCCGCGCTCTCAAGAAGCCAGGTCAAGGGCTGATCTGGAAGTGCGAGATGGACGGGAACACCTGTCTCGTAGTGGCGAACCCAGGAATGTGTGTCGAGAAATGCTTCACCGGCGGGGAAGGTCTCGACTGATGTCCCTGTCTCGCTGGAAGCGTTGTTGGTGATCGATGATTCACTCATGTCGTTCCTCCTCTTTTTGAGAGGGTGCCGAAGAGGCAGAATGGCGAAAACGGCATCCTGCCTCCCTGTCGGAAAAGTCTTCTTTTACTGCTCTCATGCTTTCCTTTCTCGCTCTCCCCGCATTCCAAATAGCCGCCGCATGAGCGGGATACGCCTGATACAGAGTTCGTAGACCAGCAGCGTTGCCGCCAGGGAAAGGGTTGTGACGACCAGAAAATTGATGATACCGGGAACCTTCCATACAATGAGCAACGAAGCGAACATGACGATCATAAAGTGGTGGAGGATATAGAACGGCAGAATAGCCTCGTTGGCGTACTGGATGACCGCGTTGTCTCTGTTCAAAAAACGCATACCGAAGAAGAGGACGAACAGCATCAGAGACCAGGCCACGAGGACTGCCAACAACTGGTAGAGGACATAGGACAGCGAGTAGCTCGGCGCGCTTTGCCAGAGGTGGATGATGTCAGGGCCGTACATGGTCGCGAGAAGGGCCAGCAAGCTGACGATAGTGACAGTGAGCATGAGTCTTCCCTGTTTCCTGATAGCCGCTGTAAAGCGTGGATCAGCGAGCAGGAGATAGCCAAGCAGGAAAAAGGCCAGCCAGAGGCAGAAATCGGTCCATCCCTGGTAGCCGGGAAAGCTTGCCCGCAGCGCGACCTGAATCAGGGCCAAGGGGATGAGCAAGAGAAAGATGCCAGCAGGACGCTCGCACAGGGCTGCCAGCCAGCGAATAAAGCGTTTCCCTCCTGCCCGTCGCAAGCCCAGCAAGAGTGGAAGCGAGATCAGGGAGAAAAGAAAGAGGACGGCGAGGAACCAGAGGTTAAAGCCGTATGCTCCCAGCACTTCGGGCGTCAGGCTCAGCGAGATGTGCTGGAAGAAGGAGGGGTAGTAAGCAAGAAAAGACCCGTGATAGAGGGAACGGCTGCTATCCAGGAAAAAGCCCTGCGGTGGAGAAAGCAGGAGAACGCCGACAACAAAAGGAATGGCCAGGCGTGCAAAGCGCTCCCAGAGGAACGCTCGCCCGCTGCGCTTTCCCAGCGAGAACCAGGCGCTTGCCCCGGCCAGGAGGAAGAAGAGGGCCATCCCCCACTCGGTGCCAAAGACGATCAGGCTGCCTAACCTGGCATCGCTGAGATGCCAGGAGAAGATGTTGAAGATCGAGAGGGCATGGGCATAGAAGACGCCGAGAACGGCGAGGACGCGCAGCCAGTCCAGGTAGGAGAGCCGCTCAGGCCGTTCCCGACCGGAGAGGGCATGGCTCTCTTGCAGTTCGCTCTTTGTCCTGTCCTTCAGGACTGTTAGTGGAGACATACGCTCTCTCTCCTTTCCCTGCTCCGAAAAGGTTCTCGCTTTATAGAAAGAAGTGTAAACCTCTGGTATCACGGAAGTATCACACCGTGAGGAGAGAAGTTCTCATGTTCCTCACAGTTGAGAGGCGTCTTGAGAGTTCGCTTGCTTTCTGGTTGGCGGGACTCGTGAGAAATCGCTAGGAGTGCCTTGTCCCATCAGGCAGGATCGCACCTGCAAGGGACTGTGCTTCGGCCAATTGCGCGGAGGATACTTTTGCATGATAAAGGTTTGCCCCCGTCAGGTCAGCATTGGTGAGATTCGCTCCTGTCAGATCAGCATTAGTGAGGTTTGCCCCCGTCAGGTCAGCATTGGTGAGATTCGCCCCTGTCAGAAGCGCCTTACTCAAATTAACATGATCAAGAACAGCGTTATCAAGCTGGGTGTAGAATTTCCCGTGACTGGTTGTATATACCGCCAGGTTCGCCCTCGATAAATCTGCTCGACTTAATTGAGCGCCTGCGAGGAAAGCACCTATCATGTTCGCTTCTGGCAATTGGGTGTCCTGGAGATTCGCTTCCCGAAGATCTGCATTGTACAGATTGGCAGCCTTCATGGAAGCATTGCTCAAATCTACATGGTCGGCAATGGATACGCCAAGGTCGGCTTGTTCTAACCAGTCGCTGTGTAAATCGGCCCCGCTCAAATGCATATTGTGCAAATCCACACTGCCTAAATAGAGACCGTTGAGCTTAGCCCCTTCCAGATCTGCCAGGGGTAAGGTAATAATGGGTTTATCTTTATCTAAGCGCCCGGGCTCTTTGTTGAGATAATCGAAGTGATACACGATCAGATCCGCTCGATAGAGGAAGAAAATGACGATTCTCTTGTGATCAGGGTCTAATCTCTCCAGTGTCATCAGCGTGATAGCCTGGGCCATTGCCCTCACGGGGGCCTTTGGTTGAGAGTCGTAGAGATTGCCTGCTAGTAAGAGATTGGACATCCGATCAAGGTAGGCGTCTACTAACTGCTCCTGTTCTCTTTGCTGCTCAAGCTTCTGATTCATTGACTCTTGTCCAGCGTTGAATGAAAAAACCACAACAGCGAGAACGACCGGGATAATGAGCAACTGGAGCCAGTCCCAGAGAGTCTTTCCCGGTTGTGGTTCATGACTTACAGTATGCCTTAATTCTTCTCCTTGATGAAATTCGTCAGCAACCAGAACCTTCTCGTCGCTTTTGAAGCTGAAGCCGGTCCATGTCGGGAGATTATCCATCCGTCCACTTTTATAGAGTACAAGCAGGCCAACGAAGATGACCCCTACAGCTAGAAGGATAAGCCAAACTGCCATCATCTCTCCCCTCCTCTCAGAAACACGGTTTGAAAGAGGAAAACTGTAGGGACACAGGTAAGGGAGCATACCTGCCCCACAGTCTAGATCAGACCTTGAAATGCCACTCTGCCGGAGCGAAATTGGTATCGGAACCGCAGGGAGTCATTACGGTTGAAAATGGGTATCGCGAGCTTTTCTCCTCAATTGCTTGAGGGCCATCTCTTCCTCGATGCGCTTGCGCTCCTCTTTGGAGGCAAGGCTCCAGGAAAGCGTGCGGTAACTGCTGCCGAAGAGAATGATCAAGACTACCGCGAAGCTCAGCCCCGTCAGCAGTAAAAGGAGTCCAACGTGAGTGATGACGAACAGGATACCGAAAAGAATCGCCAGCAGGGTAGACCCGGCAACAATTCCGCCGACAATTTTCGTCTCCCGATCGAGAGTAATGCCCAGGCTCTTCCAGAGCCAGTCCCGTATTCTGCTCATGTGTAAATCCTTTCTGATGTGAAATGCGGCCCTTAAACAGAAAGGGTACCAGGACACCCTTCGAGGAAAGCGTACCTTCCATCCATCACATCTGCATCACTGCTACCTGTTCCGGTTTCTCGCGCTCGTCACAGTTTGCCTCTCCTGGAAGCGGGGAAGGAGTCCACAAATCGTGAAGGGGATGTGATCTTTACTCTACCGGCTGAGAGAAGCCTGTGATGAAAGCCTGCTATGCTCGGAAAAGTGAAGGTGAGGGCGAGTTCTTCACCTGTGAGAAGTATGCCTGTGCGCAAGAGACAGCGTGCTTCGTCCTGACTCTTGCATGTACTACTCGAAAGGAGCGACTCTATGGGTTTATCAGAGGGATATCTCGCCGTCGGCGTTTTTCACGAGGCCGCGCAGGCCCGGCGGGCGATAGAAGATCTCCATCAGGCTGGCTATAGCGATGATGAAATCGGCTACCTGGCGCGTGTCAGCGTCGACGAGCTTGATGAAAGAATTTATCCTTTCATCACCGACAGCGCAGTTGAGGGGGGATTGCTGGGCGGCTTGCTCGGTGCGGCTGTTGCCCTGCTGATTCCAGGATTAGGCCCGGCCATTGCGGGCGGTGTTCTGGTGGCAGAACTGGGTAGCGCGGCTCTTGGAGCCGCCGCTGGCGGTTTGCTTGGCGTGCTGATAGACGTCGGCTTTCCTGAAGAGGAAGCGCACCACTATCAAAAGGCATTAGAGGCGGGGTGTACTGTGCTGACTGTGAAAGCGCCGCGTGGAGATACTGAGGTGCTACACATCTTACGACGCAACGGAGCCTCTGAGGCTACCTCCCGCTTGAGCAAATTCAATGCGCTCCCGCCGCTTCGGCCTTAGCGTTCCTTCGTATCTGATCAACATTCATCTGACGACCTGAAGGTTGAACTATAGAGTTTTTCCTCATTCGAGAGGAAACCGGAAGCCGCAGGGGCGTAGACCCGGCTGTGCCTCTGACTTGCTGTTTGTCTCGGGATGAGATATACTGTTTTTGTTGTTCCATTAAATGGAATGAATGAGAGAGCGTGAAAGGACCGCAACAGGTGGCTGAAACTGATGAATATTCCTCTATCTCTACGATCCACTGAGAGAAAAGCGAAGGGTAAGCTAAGTACCCTTGCCTCTTCCGCCAGACATCCAGGCCACCACCACCGCCGCTTCATGTTGCTGTTGCTGCTGCTGTCAGCTCTCCTACTGTTTGGCTATACCGCCATATCGCTGTATACGGCGATGATCGTCGAATCCCCGCGACCGGTTCCTGTCACGCAGACCCCGGCAGCCTTTGGTCTCCAGTACCGCGATGTGAGCTTTTCCAGTCGCATCGATCATGTCCGTCTGCGCGGCTGGTTTCTTCCCGGCGTTCTGCCTGACGGGCGGCTCACGGCGAATCGCACGCTGATTGTCGTACACGGGACGGGTTCAAATCGTGCCTCTCCCCTCGTCCTGGGCGTCAGCGCGGCACTGGCACGGGCGGGGTTTGCCGTTCTGGCCTTCGACCTGCGCGGGATGGGGCAATCTGACCCTGCTCCGCTCTCTGAGGGCTACTTTGAACAACGCGATGTCCTCGGCGCGGTCGATTTCCTGCGTTCCGGTCCTCTTCCCTATCCGGCCCTGGGGCGTCCGCGCATCATCGGAGCCTGGGGCGATTCGATGGGGGCGGCAACGATTCTGCTGGCCGCCGCCCACGAACCCGCGATCCGCGCCATTGTCTCCGACAGCGGCTTCGCCTCCATCGTTGCTGTCCTCAAAAGTGATCGGGCCATTCCCGGCGTCTTTCTGCCGGGAGTCTTGCTGGCAGTGCGCCTGCTTTACGGCATCGATTATGCGGCCACTCGACCGGTCGATGTGGTAGCCCACCTGGCCCCGCGTCCGCTCTACTTCATTCAGGGGTCCGCCGATCGTGTGGTTCCCCCCATCAACCTGTACCTGCTTGCCGGGGCGGCGGAGTCAACTCCCCATGCCCGGGTGCAGATCTGGCAGGTGAAGGGTGCCGATCACGTCGCTTCCTTCCATCTGATGGGGGCGGTCTATATCCAACGGGTTGTGGCGTTCTTTACCCGGGCGCTGGGTCCAGATACCAGTCGAGCAGGCTAAGAGGGAGGAGGAACCGATGCATTTTCCGCAAGTCGGGCATGGAGCCGACCAATCAGGAGCACGCAGGCAGCGCCTGGCACAGACATGGCAGCATCTCTGGCATATAGCCGCGGTGATCCTGGGTCCACTCTTGCTGCTGGCAGCGATAAGTGCGGGGACGCTGGGTCTCATCGCGCTGGTGCGTGTCTGGACGGCAGGCGATGCCTTTTTCGTTCGGCAGCTCTCTCTCCTGCTTGTGGTCACCCTGGGGTTGATGCTGGCGGTGCTCAGCTACACCATCACTATCGTCTTTGCCCTGAGAAAAATCCGTGCCTGGCACGAATCGAACCAGACGAGAAAGGCTCTTGGAGCCACCTGGGGCTTAGGCTTCACCGCACTCGTGATCTTGCTCCCTTTACTTGCCCTCTTTCTCCAATAGATTGTTGTGCTGTCTGCAAACATTTTCTCTGAAGACTGATTCCTCTCCTCACACTGAAACTCTCTCCCTCCTTGCGCGGCTTGTGCTAGGCGGCGCGCTACGTTGCTGAGGAGCAGGACCCCTCAGACTCCCCGCTACCTCTGGGTTTTTGTTTGCGCAAGGCAAGTCAGAGAGAGTAAGATTTCTCATGAGGCAAGGCGGCAGTGAGGGTACGAAAACGCTCGACCCAGCGCCAATCCAGTTCATGCTGCACCGCGCCGGTCTGCTAGTGCCATTGCGCAATCTCATCCAGGGCGTCTTTGGCGAACATGCGCTACATCCTTAGTGAATAGGGTATCCCCTCCATCAAAGCTGATGACTCCTGGTTTGCGTCATCGTCGTGATGAAATAAACCAGGAGCGCCTTTGGAATACTTCTACTTTTTGTCGTCGTCCTCCTCGACGTCATCGTCAGGTGGTGGATCAGGTGGAGGCCACGGCTCATTTCCCATTTGTAAAATATCTCTCATATCCATCGTCTGTACTCCTTTCAAAACTGCGGTCTCTCAAAGAGAGAGGCTGCGCTAACGGTACTTCACACCATGACACGTCTTGCAGAGGCAGTTCATCAAGAAGGATGAACAGCCGTCCGCGGTTGACGTGATAGATCCACACCTCTTCTTGTGAAAGCCCGTCTCCAGCATTGACGCAGCGTTGTATCTCGGCAAAGGCTTTCTCATCGAACAACATTGCCTCTTGAAAACGACCAAGTTCTATAAGAATCTGCGATTTGTCGCTATAAGACGCGGCGAGGACGCCAACATATGCGTAC
>DASTKE010000097.1:0-9765 GCA_035716105.1 Ktedonobacteraceae bacterium
GACGACATTACCGACATCCCAGGCATTCGCGTGGGACACGATACGAATCTGGACGCGGGTACCGGTTGCACCGTCGTTCTCTGCGATCCACCGGCTGTTGGTGGCGTGGATGTGCGTGGGGGTGCGCCAGCCACGCGAGAAACCGACCTGCTGCGTCCCCTGCACATGGTCGAACAGGTTCACGCCATCCTGCTAACTGGCGGCAGCGCCTTCGGACTGGACGCGGCCAGCGGCGTAATGCGCTACCTGGAGGAACGCAACATCGGCGTTGATACCGCCGTGGCGCGAGTTCCCATCGTCCCGGCTGCGGCCATCTTCGATCTGGCCTTTGGCCTGCCCAACATCCGGCCCGATGCCGCCTCCGGCTATCGAGCGTGCGAACAGGCTTCAAGCGATGCAGTAGTGCAGGGCAATGTGGGCGCGGGTACGGGCGCAACATTCAGCAAACTGCTCGGGCCGCTGTTTATGCTTAAAGGCGGCCTGGGTTCCGCGAGTATGACTTTGGACGATGGGACGCTGGTGGGTGCCATCGTGGTTGTCAACGCGCTGGGCGACGTAATCGACCCGCGGACACAACAACCCTCTAGCAGCAATCGCCAACCAGAGTTGGATTTTGGCTCCGCGAATCCCTTTGGCAACACTACGATTGCCGTTGTCGCGACTAGCGCCTCCCTGACAAAAGATGGCATCAATAAGGTAGCGCAGATGGCGCACAACGGTATCGCGCAGGCTATCCGTCCCGCGCACACCATGTTCGATGGCGACACCGTCTTCGCGCTGGCGCTGGGGACGCAGCACAGCGCACCTGACGCGGCAGCCCAGGCATTTCAGATTAGCCAGATCGGTGCCGCAGCCGCCAGCACGCTTGCACAAGCAATCGTCAAAGCGGTACACAACGCCACTCCATTGCACGGAGTGCCAGCAGCAACATTCTCCTCTTAAATTTTCAAAACATCGGGGCGCAATTGGATACTTTCGTCACCATCCATTCCATCATGGCTGCAACATTACATACAATACCACGCCTCCGCTGATAAGCAGGAGAATAGCACAGGCCAGGAGCACCAGGATAAAGGCATAGCTATGGGAAAACCCGCTATCAACCGGCTCCTCCTGGAGTTTGCCGCTCAACATGCGATCCGCAAGCGGAGGAAGCTCGCGCTTAGCAGTCAAGGTTTTCAGACCACCTGTTGCGAGATCCCAGGAGTGAGAGGCGAAATCAATGGCACGCTCATGCGCAATCTGTTCAGAAAATCCCACGGGCGGCTGTGCTGACCCAACCGGCCCGGCTGGCATAGAAGGCGGAAAAGGCGTTCCCGGAAACGCTGCTGGTTGTGGTACAGCAGGCATAAAGGGAGTCTGGGGAGTACGTGGCATCGGGGGCGTTTGAGGAGATTGGGGAGTACGCAGGGCGTGATGAGCCTGGGGAACCTGAAGAGCTTGAGGGCCAGAAACACCAGGAACGGCCATCGAGTGGGTAGGAGAGGCCGCTTGAGGGTATGGCTGGTGCTGTCGTGGCTGTTGATGCTGTTGTGGCAGGTATCGTGAAGATTGAGCATCGGGTGTTGGCAATGACACAGCTTTTCTCCGCCAGGGCACTGAAAGGCCAACCACTATTCCAAAGGACTACCTACAGGGAACACGCTACACAATCAATGTTCTTTACATCCTCTATTGTAAGTCAACGGATGGCTAAGAGCAAAGTAACCATGACTATTGGAGTATTATGCAATTGTTCTATGCAGTCAAACCTCTGTAGGGGCCGATTTATCGGCTCAGGCCGAAGGCCGATAATGAATTTGAACGACCAAAACCGGTAGGGAGCTGTCATTCTGAGCGCAGCGAAGAATCTTCGCAGGGTGAGGCAGATTCTTCGCTGCGCTCAGAATGACATTGCCGATCCTGGTTGTGAAATTTCAAAATCGGCGCTGGGCACGATCAATCGGCCCCTACGAGCGCTCTAACAGCGACAGCAGCATGTTGAGCATATAGGCGGTCGCGCCCCAGATGCGATAGGAACCGTAGTCATAAAAGTAGACCGTGTGGCTGGCACCGCCGCGTGTCCATTCCTCTGTATGAAAAATGGCGGGAGCAGCCAGCCCTTGCAGCCGGGCGATGATCAACTCAGTCACCTCGCTGACCTGCAATTGCAGCGATCCCAGACCCTGTGGCAGGAATGCTACTACGGGCGTAATCACATAATTGCTTACAGCCGTAAACATGGGCGGGAGCAGACCAAGTATCTCCGCTCGCCCCGGCTCAAGGCCGATCTCTTCTTGCGCCTCACGCAGCGCCGTCTCAACAAGCGAGCTATCAATAGACTCGCTTCCACCACCGGCAAAGGCAATCTGGCCACTGTGGGAACGCAGCGTTTCCGAGCGGCGAATAAAGGCCAGGGCGGTTTCGCCCTCGTATTCAAAAAGAGGCAGCAACACAGCCGCGTTACGGGCATTCAGAGGCTGTCCCTCAAGCACATTAATCAACAGTTCTGAGCGCTCCACCGGCTCCAACCGCTGGCGCAGCGCCGCGACCACTTCACTTATATTTCGTAAGTCCATACCCTATTCTAGCACATCTAGCCGGGGAGGAGGATACCGTCCGACAGGGGGTGGCCTATCAAATTTCCCCCACCACCCTCTTGCATACCTGTGATACAATATGGTAAATCAAAATACATCGGGGAGATTGGAAGAATAGGTATTGTATTGTCTTGCATTCAGGTCATGCTTCTGGTATAATTAGAGCATCGAGTGGGGGTATGCTGACTTTTAGGCTCTCATTGTGTTCGTACTGTGGCTATCTGTCTGCGAGCATCGTTTCGTATGACGTTCCGTAGAGTAAGGGCAGTCGCTCAAGTAGTCCATCTCAAGCAAGAGATGACTTTTCAGATCGAATCGAAACGAATTACCGCCTAAGCAACCTCCTCCGATAAGCCGAGTCCAAAGGCACTTTCCCCAGGGTTACTGCTTGCAGTTCATCCGTTACATCCGGCAGCCTTGCCAGTTGGAATGGCGCGAGAAACAGAGAGATGCGAAACAGGATTGCAACACATACGACAGGCAACAGGCGTTTGAGACAACCAGGGATTGGTCCAGATGGGCCGGAAATAACCGTGGATCGAAGGGGGTATTTTACCCATGCAAGCACACCAGCACGGCGACCTTTCGACTATGCCAGCGGCAAATCAAAATAGCGGGCGGGTACAGACAATGTTCGAAGACAAAGACCCTGAAGAACAGACCAGCAATAACTCAGAAGAGATGAATGACTTCAATGAGATGGCAGCATTGCTGGCGGAATCAGCCACCCCCATCACGATTAAACGCGGGGATGTGGTCGAGGGCGTGATCGTGCGAATTGACCAGGACGAAATCCTGGTTGATATTGGCCTTAAATCAGAAGGCGTTCTCCCAACACGAGAACTGCCAGCCACCGGCTATGGCTCTTTCAGCGAGCTTCACCTCGATGATCGCATCCTGGTCTATATCATCCAGCCGGAAACGCAAGAGGGCCACGCACTCCTTTCATTGAAACGCGCCAATGCCGAACGGCAGTGGCGTATCGCCGAGCAGCAATATCGCGATAACGAGTTACTCAAGGCGAAGGTCATTGACTACAATAAGGGTGGCCTGATTGTGGATGTGGCCGGCATTCGCGGCTTCGTGCCGATTTCTCAGATTCTCAACCTCAAGCGCGAAGAAGTCGCCCTGGGCGGTGAAAATCAGGAGACGGCAGCCAAACTTCAGAGTATGAAGGATAAGGAGCTGCAACTCAAGATTATCGAGATCAACCGGGCGCGTAACCGGCTGATCCTCTCGGAGCGCCTGGCCGTCCAGGAATGGCGACAGCGCCGCCGCGAGGAACTGCTTGATGAACTCAAGCCCGGCGAGGTGCGCAAGGGCGTGGTGAGCAACCTCGCCAACTTCGGTGCCTTCGTTGATCTTGGCGGTGCCGACGGACTGGTTCACATCAGCCAGTTGGCCTGGAGCCGCGTCAACCATCCGAGCGAAGTTCTGCACGTCGGCCAGGAGGTTGAAGTGCAGGTGCTGAGCGTCGATAAAGAGAAAAAGAAAATCGCGCTCTCCATCAAGCGCGCCGAAGTCGATCCCTGGACGACCGTGGAGCAGCGCTACAAGGTCGGTCAGATCGTTACCGGCACGATCACCAAAATCGCTCCCTTCGGTGCCTTTGCGCGCATCGAAGATGGCATCGAGGGTCTGATCCACCTCTCCGAGTTGACTCCGGGCATGGATGTCAAAAACACCCTGCACGAAGGTCTCCAGCTTCAGTTGCGCGTCTTGCGCATCGACGCGGAACGCCGCCGCCTCGGTTTGAGCCTGCGACAGGTCGATGAACTCGACAAGGAGCCATCTGCCGAGTCAGCGGAAGCGGCAACCGCCGAGAATCCGACCCTGGGAGAAACGACCGGGACACCGGGCGCAGGTCGCCCGGAGGCTCCGGCACCCTCGCTCGAAAGCGTCTTGCCACGCTCTCGTGATGGGCGTCCTGAGCGGCGCGATCGTGTAGAGCGTGGGCCGGAGAATGCCCTCCTGAACAACTTGCCTGAAGAGGGCGAAACTACGGCCATGGCGGAAGCCTTCCGCGCCGCGGCTCGCCAGATGAGCAAGGACGAGGACGAAACGGGAAAATAACACTTCCTCGTAGACCTTACAGGAAAATTTGACCTGCTTGCAGTTTTACAAAAACATTCGCAAGCAGGTCAAATTTTCCTTGACGCTATCCGATGAGTGTTGTATGATACAGCCAATAGCTGACCTGAGCAAAGTAGAAGCAACGGCTTTACTGATTACCCTCAATGATGAGGCGCTGTACTCGCAAGAGATAAGGGAGGTATTCGGCAGTAGACGCGAGTTTATTGCTCGCCAATCGTTTCGCACCTGAACAATTCATGACGTGGCCTCCTCGCTGCACCATTCCCGTGAGAGCAGTTAGGAGGCCGCTTGTTTCCCGTCGAAGGGCTTGTAAGGGTGGCAAGAGTGAGCGAGGACTGATCAAAGGGAGGTTACAGGTGTTATCCTTGACGCTGTTTAGTATGTGTTGTATAGTGAAAAACGTAGTTTACCTGAGCGACACAGAGGGCTCGGTTCCATCCTCTGCCATTGAAAGGGGGGTGACAACAGGTGAACGATAGAGATAGGTTTGATAAGTTTACAGAACGAGCCAGGAAAGTCCTGAGTCTGGCTCAGGAAGAAGCACAGCGCTTCCAGCACAATTACATCGGGACGGAACATCTTCTGCTCGGCCTTGTACGCGAGGGCGAGGGTGTTGCGGCAAAAGTATTGAGTAACCTGGGCGTCGAACTGAACAAGGTTCGCAGCGCCGTTGAATTTATTATTGGCCGTGGCGATCGCATCGTCCTGGGTGAAATTGGCCTTACCCCACGCGCCAAAAAGGTGATTGAGCTGGCCGTTGACGAAGCTCGTCGTCTGAATCATCACTATATCGGAACAGAACATCTTCTCCTGGGCCTGGTGCGCGAGGGTGAAGGAATCGCGGCTGGCGTTCTGGAAAGCCTGGGCGTCAACCTGGAAAAAGTGCGCACGCAGACCATTCAGGTGCTCAGCCAATCCGGCGCACCGCACGAACGAGACGCGAAGCACTCGAAAACCCCCACCATCGACCAGATGGGCATCGACCTGACAGCCGCTGCTCGTGCTGGTACGCTTGACCCGGTGATCGGTCGTCACCAGGAGATCGAGCGCGTGATCCAGATTCTCTCACGGCGCAATAAGAACAACCCCGCTCTCATTGGTGAGCCTGGCGTTGGTAAAACCGCCATCGTTGAAGGTCTTGCCCAGCGGCTGATCGCTGGCGAAGTCCCCGAAACGCTGGCCAACAAACGCCTGCTGACCCTTGATGTCGGCTCTCTCGTGGCCGGCACCAAGTATCGCGGCGAGTTCGAGGAACGCCTGAAGAAGATTATTGAAGAGATTCGTAACAGTCGCGACTGCATCATCTTCATCGACGAGGTGCATACGCTCGTCGGTGCGGGCGCAGCCGAGGGGGCCGTTGACGCGGCCAATATCCTGAAGCCTGCCCTCTCGCGTGGCGAACTGCAATGCATTGGTGCCACCACACTCGACGAGTACCGCAAGTACATCGAACGCGATGCCGCCTTGCAGCGCCGCTTCCAGGAAGTGATCGTCCGCGAACCCACCGTTGAGGAGACGATTGAAATCCTCAAGGGCATTCGCGAACGCTACGAGCAGCACCATCGCCTGGTGATTACCGACGAGGCGCTGCGCGCAGCCACCGAGATGGCCAGCCGCTACATCACGGATCGCTTCATGCCCGACAAGGCCATCGACCTGATCGACGAGGCCGCAAGCCGCGTGCGTATGCAGAACTCGCTGGCACCCCTCAACCTCAAAGAGGCCGTGAAGGGACTGGATTCCGTCCTCCGCGAGAAGGAAGCGGCCATCCAGCAGCAGGAGTACGAACTGGCTGCCGAATTGCGCGACCGCGAGGTGAAGCTGCGCGACCGTATCGCCAAGCTGGAGTCTGGCTGGCACCGCGAGCGCGGCACCGACAAGCCAACCGTCGGCGAGGAGGAGATCGCGCAAATCGTTTCTATGTGGACGGGCATTCCTGTCATGCGTATTGCACAGGAAGAGTCGCAGCGCCTGCTCCAGATGGAGGACGCCCTGCACCAGCGCATCATTGGACAGAACGAGGCGATAGAGAAGATCGCTCGTGCGGTTCGCCGCGCCCGCGCCGGTCTGAAAGACCCCAAACGCCCCATCGGCTCCTTCATCTTCATGGGTCCGACGGGCGTTGGTAAGACAGAACTGGCCCGTGCGCTCGCCGAATTCATGTTCGGCAGCGAGGAGGCGCTGATCAAGATCGACATGTCAGAGTTCATGGAGCGCCACGCGGCTGCCCGCCTGGTCGGCGCGCCTCCCGGATATGTCGGCTATGAAGAGGGTGGACAGCTTACGGAGGCCGTTCGCCGCAAGTCCTACAGCGTGATCCTGCTCGACGAAATCGAGAAGGCGCACCCGGATGTCTTCAACATGCTGCTTCAGATCCTTGAGGACGGCAAGTTGACCGACGCCAAAGGACGCACGGTAGACTTCCGCAACACGATCATCATCATGACCTCGAACGTCGGCGCGGCCCTGCTCAATCGTGAGGCGTCCATCGGCTTCAAACAGACGAAGGACAAAGCCAAAGCGAATCAGAGCGAGTACGAGTCCATGAAGACGAAAGTGCTTGGTGAACTGAAGAACACCTTCAAGCCTGAGTTCCTGAACCGTATCGACGAAGTCATCGTCTTCCATTCTCTGCGCATGGAAGAGATGTACTCCATCGTTGATCTGCTGCTCAACCGCGTGCGCGTCCAGCTCACAGAGCAACAGATTGAACTGGTCATGCCCCAGGCCGCGAAGGACTTCCTGATCGAGAAGGGCTTCGACCCGCAGTATGGCGCTCGCCCGCTGCGCCGCACCATCCAGCGCATGGTTGAAGACCCCCTGGCGGAAGGCTTGCTTCAGGGCAAATTCCATCCGGGCGACCTGGTGGAAGGCACGCTTATGGACGATGATCTCGTCTTGCAGGTGCGCAACCGCATCGAGCAGTTGCCGGCACCCGCTTCAGCCTCGCCTGAAGCGGCCCTCTCCGCGGGCGGCAGCGGCGGCGAGAGCAGCGAAACGCAAGCATAATCTATGGGTCGATTATCACGCTTGTCTCTGTCCTTCGGACAGAGACAAGCGTGATAATCGACCCATACGTTGGCTATTTTGATTAGAACAGATTTTCTATGCCAAAGACACGCACAAAGTACGTCTGCCAGCAATGTGGCGGCGAACAAAGCAAATGGGTCGGGAAATGCCCCGACTGCAACTCGTGGAATACGATGGAAGAGGTGGTGGAACTGCCACAAAGTCCCGCGCAGCAGCGGCGGCAGGCCACGCTGGGCCAGTCTGTCCTGAGCCAGGGAACAGCGGTTCCAATCGTGCTACCTCATATCAAACCACTGGTGCAGGAACGCATCTCTGTGGGCTATAGCGAGATGGATCGTGTACTTGGCGGCGGGCTGGTTGCCGGGTCGCTCACCCTCATCGGCGGAGAACCGGGCATCGGCAAATCCACCTTGCTGCTCCAGGTCTCCGGTGCCATCGCGAAGGACGTGGGACCGGTACTCTATATTTCCGGCGAAGAGTCGATTGAGCAGGTCAAAATGCGTGCGGAACGCCTGGGCATCACGGGCGAGCGCCTCTACCTGCTGGCCGCCATCGAGCTTGAGGTCATCGCCGATGCCGTCGCCCGCCTCAAACCCTCGCTGGTCATCGTCGACTCCATCCAGACCGTGCTCAGCGGCCACCTGCCAGCAGCGCCGGGCAGCATCAGCCAGGTGCGCGAATGCACACTGCAACTGATGCAGTTGGCGAAGAGCACGCACATCCCCATCTTCATCATCGGACACGTTACCAAAGAAGGCACCGTGGCCGGTCCAAAGGCGCTGGAACACATTGCCGACGCCGTGCTCTACCTCGAAGGCGAACGCTACCACTCCTATCGCCTGCTGCGCGGCGTGAAAAATCGCTTCGGTGCCACGCACGAGATAGGTGTTTTCGAGATGCATGGCGAGGGTCTGCTGGAAGTCACCAACCCTTCTGCGGTCTTTCTCGCGGATCGCCGCCCCGATGCCACCGGCTCGGCGGTCGTCGTCAGTATGGAAGGGACGCGCCCCATTCTCGTCGAAGTGCAGGCGCTGGTCACGCCCACCAACTTCGGCAATGCCCGCTGCACCACCAATGGTATTGAACATAATCGCCTGTTGATGTTACTCGCCGTCCTCACCAAGCGCGTCGGATTACCAGTGGGCAATCACGATGTCTACGCCAACGTCGTCGGAGGCTTTACGCTGGAAGAACCGGCCATCGACCTGGGAGTTGCCGCCGCCATCGCTTCCAGCTATCGTGAGAAAAACATCCCACCCGACATGGCAGTGATCGGCGAGGTTGGCCTCTCCGGCGAACTGCGCGCCGTGAACCGGCTGGCGCTGCGCGTGCGCGAGGCGTCCAAACTCGGCTTCAAACGCTGTATCGTGCCGAGCGCCGGGCGAGGAGCGCAGGTGCGAGCAGAGTTGGAGGAAACCGGACTATCTGCCGACTTCAAAGTAATACCAGCGAGTTCACTTGCAGTAGCACTGGAAATTGCGCTACACTAGGAGTAAGAATATCCGCGTGTAGGGGCGATGCCTTGAGGCCGTCCGGGGGACGCAGACGGACGCCCGCTATGGCCGATTTCTGGAAGACGCGGGCGAGCACAAGGCGTCGCCCCTACAGGAGACTATTGATTCCTGAGCCATTAGGGTGTATACTCCATTGTCGACAAAGAGTTTTTTAGCGATTATACGGGCGGCGCGTTTCATGGTTGAGCATAGCAGGCAAGCAAATAACATCACGCTATTATCATTTTTGTCTTTTTTCATCCTGCCCGCGTGTTTCTCCCCACGTCGCCCCTCAGTGGTGCGGATAACAGCGTGTTTACGCACCGTTTGGAGGATGCAGGGATGTCTATCAATACGATTGCCCGGATCGCCGGGTCATTTGTCGCCGTGTGTATCATCGCCGGCCTGTACTTTCTCGATCACGCCACCATTCCAGTCAGTCTTCAGTGGGCAATTGGCATTGCCATTGCAGCAGCTATTATCGCATTCATCATCACACCGTTTATCACAGTAGTTCCGTATCGCTGGATGCGCGAGGCTGCCGCCAGCGACCTGATCGCTGCTGTGAT
>DASTKE010000098.1:0-4853 GCA_035716105.1 Ktedonobacteraceae bacterium
AGCCCATCCAGCACCCCACATCATACATCCGTCTGGCTCGCTTGCGAGCCAGACGGACATATTAAAATATTTTGCTGGAGGAACAAGCTATGACTATCAAACAGGGCTGGACCGGGCGCTGCTACGAGGATTTTGAGATAGGCGATATCTACCCGCATCCTCTCGGCAGAACCATCACCGAGGCCGACAACATCTGGTGTACGCTGTTGACGGTCAATACTAACCCGATTCACTTCGACTCGGCATACGCGGCGCAGACCGAATTCGGGCGACCCCTCGTCGATTCCACCTTCACCCTGGCGCTGGTGACGGGCCTCTCAGTCTCCGACCTCTCACAAAACGCCATCAACCTGGGTTGGGACCAGGTGCGGTTGCCCACGCCCGTCTTTAACGGCGATACGCTCTACGCTCGCAGCGAGGTGCTAGACAAACGTGAGTCGAAATCGCATCCCGAACGCGGCATCGTGCAGGTCAAGACCACCGGCTTCAACCAGCATGGCACCGTCGTCATCGAGTTCAAACGCACCATCATGGTCTACAAACGCGCCTACCTGCCGAAGTTGCCGCAGCCGGAGATACAACCCTCATGACAGAATCACAGGAAGACAAAAAATTTGAACGATTGGTTCAAAAGTTTGAACCCAGAAGCAGGTTGCTTCGCATCTGGAAATTGGAAGGAGGGGTATCAGCGCAAGTGACAGCGCTTGAGGTCGAGCAACCCGGAGGTCAAACGAAAAAAATGATTGTACGCCGGCATGGTGCTGTAGACCTCAAACACAACTCACGTATAGCAGCAGACGAATTCAGGCTCTTACAACTCCTGCAATCCGTAGGATTAGCCGCGCCAAAACCCTATTACCTCGATCAATCCGGTGAGATTTTCTCCACGCCATACCTGGTCATCGAATACATCGAGGGAACGCCGGAATTTGCCCTCTCTCGTGTACCCGATCTCATCTTTCAGCTTGCTATGCATCTATCCAGGATTCACCAGATAGAGTGCTCGCAACTGGATGTGTCCTTCCTGCCGCTAGAGGAAAACATATATACCCAAAAGTTGAGAGATCGACCGGCAAAACTTGACGATTCATTGGATGAAGGGCGTATTCGGGATGCTTTAGAATCGGTCTGGCCACTACCTCAACATAATCCATCCGCCTTGCTGCATGGAGATTTCTGGCCTGGCAACATCTTATGGAAGGATGGACAGCTTGCTGCTATCCTCGACTGGGAGGACGCGCAGGTAGGCGACCCGCTCGCCGATGTTGCCAATAGCAGGCTCGAGATCCTATGGGCATTCGGGATCGAGGCTACGCGGCGTTTCACACATCAGTATCAATCAATGACCACCATCGATTTCACCGGCCTCTCATACTGGGATCTCTGCGCCGCCTTGCGACCAATTGCGAAAATTGTCGGATGGGGCCTGGACGACAGCACGGAAAAAACCATGCGAGAAAGACATCACTGGTTTGTCGCCCAGGCATTTGAAAAGCTAACCGCTCAATGAGAGATGCGAATGCACGTGGGGGAAACAAAAACGAACGGCGGCAAACTCGCCGCCGTTCGTTTTTGTTTCCCCCACGTGCATTCTTAACTCAGCCCATCGTTGGAGCGACGCCGAGTTGCTGCAACAGGCCCAGCGTGTCCCAGTTGACCCACTCTTCCTGGAGGCGCCCGTCGCTGACACGGAAGATGTTGATACCGGTCACTACTGCTTGTTTACCGGTGGGTGGGACGCCCATCAACTCGCCCTGATGCGTGCCGCGAGCCGTCCAGCGAATGACCACCCTGTCGCCTTCAGCGATTGTGTCGTCAATCGAGACGTGCAGATCGGGGAACGCCGCCCGGTACATGCCGATGTAATGCTTCATGGCGGCTGCCCCATTGACGCCTGGGGCCTGCGGGTCGTGGCTGGTGTGACCGGAGGCGTAGATTTCGTCTGCCGCGTCAAAATTGCCCTGGCTGAAGAGTTCATCAAAGACGCGATGCGCAACAGCGATATTCGCTTCTGTTGACATGATTCGTTCTCCTTTACGTACTTTCATATACATTGAGCCTTCCAATTTGCTCGTAGAAGGAACGAAAAAGGTTGGGTTTTAGATCACTCACATATCACCCAATTATGTCGTTTGACGAAATAATAGGGATACGAAACCACGTAGGGGCCGATCAATCGGCCCCTACGTCATTTTTATGCACCCTCTTCGGTTTCGAGGGCATGAGGCAGGGTGAAGAAGAAGGTGCTGCCGAGGCCGGGATTGTTGGAGAACCAGATGCTTCCACCGTGACGTTCGACGATGGCTCTGGCGACGTATAGGCCGAGGCCGATGCCGGAGTACTGGTGGCTGGCGGTATTGCGCACGCGATAGAAGCGCTCGAAGATGTGATCGAGGTATTCCGGGCTGATGCCGATGCCCTGATCGCTGATGCTCACCAGGTAGTCGCCGTCCTGTTCTTGCAGGCTGACCGTTACCTGACCTCCATGCGGAGAGTACTTGATAGCATTGTCCAGGATATTGCCGACGACCTGGCTAATACGCTGCCGGTCGGCGACAATCTTTGTATCCTGCACCTTGATGTCGAGCGTGATGCTATGCTGTTCCGCGCTGACCTGGATGGAGTGGACGCTCTCGGCAAGCAGGTCGGCAAGGTAGAAGGTTGTGGGATGAAGTTCCAGGTGTCCCCACTGCACTCGCGACAGGTCGAGCAGATCGTTTACCAGCCGTTCCAGGTGTTCGGCCTGGCTCTGTACGATATACAGGCTGCGCAGGTCGTAATGCTCCGGTGGCTCTTGCGTTGCTGGCACCTGTGTAGCCCCGGTCTGAGCTGTTGGCGACTGCTTTGCCGTGCGCATGCGACGTTCCAGGCGGCGCACAAGATGCTGTGTATATCCCTTGATGGATGTCAGTGGTGTGCGCAGTTCATGCGAGACGACCGAGACAAATTCGTCTTTCAGGCGTTCAATCTGTTTGTGTGAGGTGATATCGTTGAGCACAGCCACCACGCCGGTAGGCCGTTTCTGCGCTTCGCCCGCGTTGTGCAGGGGAGCTGCGCTAATGCTCAGCGTTAGCGGCACCGACTCGCCCTGCTTCCCGGCGATCAGTTCCTGATTCATCACGACCTGATTTGCCAGTGCTCTGTCGACAATCTCCGACAGTTGGCCCAGCCAGGGAACGTCGCTTGATGCTGCCAGCGTGCGTAACGGGATGTCCTGCTTCAGGTCGACCTGCGCTTGAGAGAGCAGGTTTTGTGCCGATTGGTTGAGCGAAGTGATGGCCCCGCGTGCATCGGTGATGAGCAGACCCTCGGCCATGCTGCTGATAATCAATGCCAGGCGCTGGCGTTCTCCTTCAGCTTGTCGCCAGAGCGCCCGTTCGCTCTCGCGCAGGCGTACGTTTTCCAGCGCAATGGCCGCGTAATCGGCAATCAAAGTCGTCAACTTGAGTCGCTCGGTGTCAAAGGTGCCGATCTGTGTATCGAACAGGCTCAGCATGCCGATAATGCGATCTTCGACGGTGAGGGGAATGTTCAGGCAGGAGCCGATTTCGGAGCCGCCAACCGTCTCCATAGCGGGGGGCGGGACTGGTTGCTCTGGCGCATCCAGGTAGGCGGCGTCGGCCAGTTCTTGTGCCATCACATGCGGAAAATCGATCACGTTGGCGGCGCTGGCGATACGTGCGATCATCGCGTTGATGAATTCCTGGCTCAAAGGGTAGCAGGGGATAATGGAAAGTTGAAATGGATTGTCCTTCAGCAAAATGGAGCAAGCGGCGAAACTATATTGCTCTTGCAGCGCGGCCAGCAGCGCGTGATGCACCTGAAAGCGGTTGTTGGCCGCGACGAAGCTTTTCCCAATCGTGTTGAGGTATTCCATTTCCTGGAGCAGAGACCCGATTCTATCCCCGTTAGTAACAGTGGAGAAGCGTCGTGTGCTATCTGTCAGCGTAAGGTTTGGTTCAGTTTGCACGCGGCTCTCCCTCTCCATCCACTAATGCCATTGTTCCAACTGGCGACTGACTTCATCGTGTAATGGCGGCGCGATAAGGTCGCCGGTCAATTCTTGTAATCCTGAGAAGCACTGCTGGAGCAAAGCATCCAGCCCGATCTCCAATTCCTGTGCGCTCACCCCGGAGAGTTGTTCGCGAATGACAGAGGGGACGACTTCGGTATAGGGCATTTTCATCAGAAAATGGAGAAATGGATACTGATCTATAACATGCTTTGCGGCTACCTGGACTAACACTCGTGTTGTCGCTTTTCCCAATAGAGGTGCAACCCGTTCATCGATTAACCGTAAAACCTTCAGATAGGTCTCAATAACCTGCTCACGGGTGACGGAAGAGGAGTTGTCAGGCACAGGTGACATATCTTTCTCCCTCACTATTTTTATATGCTCTCTGCTACATAGTATACCATAGGTCTACTCGTATTGTAAGTGGCATATTACCTCTTATACCCGTAAGCAGGCCCGGTACACGTTATGCTCTATCACAAAGAACGTCTTTTTCTCATACATTGTACATACATGTAATGAATTTTACAATACAAATGTTAATAATTCACTGTTTCACCGGAAAATGGGCTAGTTCTTTTTGGTTCTCAGTAAGACACCAGCCCAAACAAACGTGCCAGCCAGAGACGGAAGCCGCGCAGCGGGCGCTTCTGCTTCTCATCGTAATCAGCCGCCATATCAATTAAACGCTGCCGGCCAGCTTCTTGACGTTCTATTGCCGCACTTGCCTCTTCCTGCACGGTATAGCGTTCTCGCTGCTCATCAATCGCCTGCGCGAAATGCTCGGGGCGAATCTGGAAGCGGGTAGTCGGCAACGTGGGAACTGTATCTACTTCAC
>DASTKE010000099.1:0-4291 GCA_035716105.1 Ktedonobacteraceae bacterium
CCTGGGCAAGCGGTGCATGGCCATTGCTCCTCGTAAATTTATAAAACCCTTCGCTTGTTGGTAGATTGTGTACACTTAAAAGTAAGGAAGCTGAGCTAGCAATCTCGCTGTGACCCGGCTGAGTCACAATGAATCCTATCCATGCCCTTTACCCCCTGCTCCGCTTCCTTATTTTTTTGCCTGCTGTGACTAACACCATAATTCGGCGATGACCCGGTATCGTAGAGCTGACTCACTCAGACCTGTTTTCCCGCTTTGCCTCCGCCCCACGCAGAGGGCGCAAGAAAGCACGCAGGTCCTCGACCAGCAGTTCTGGGACTTCAAGGGCAGCGAAATGCCCACCACGAGGCATCTCGGTCCAGCGTGCGATACGTAGGAAGCGTTCACCCAGTTCGTGCGGCGGGTAGGTCAGATCTTTGGGGAAGGTCGCAACCCCCGCCGGAACTTCGATGTACTGCCCCGCTGAGAGTTGTGGGGGCGATTGCAGACCGTCCTCATGATACAAACGTGCGCTCGAAGAGATGGTTCCCGTCACCCAGTAGATCATGATGTTGGTGAGCAACTCATCTTTGGTATAGCTCTCCTCGATCTCGCCATCGCAATCGCTCCAGGTGCGAAACTTCTCGACGATCCAGCCAGCCAGACCGACAGGAGAGTCGGAGAGAGCGTAAGAGATTGTTTGGGGCTTGGTGGTTTGCAGAGTAGCATAGGCCCCCTCCTGGAAAAACCACATCCCGACAGAACCGAGGAAGCGCCCCTCAGCAGGCGAAGGGTTCGGCACCTCAGGAGGAAAAGCGATCTCTCTGGGAAAGCCAATATCGGTAAGATGAATACCAAGCACCTGCTCAGGATGCGCGAGAGCCAGCAGACGGGTGACACGGCCACCAATATCGCCCCCTGCGACCGCATAGCGCTGATAGCCAAGCACCTCATGCATCAACTTCGAGAGCAGTTCGGCAGAACGCAGCGACTTCATCCCGCCAGGGAAATTGGGTCGATCCGAAAAACCGAAGCCGGGCAACGACGGCACAATCACGTCGAAGGAATCTTCAGGGTTGCCACCAAAGCTTGCTGGATCGGAAAGCTGCGGAATGACCTTGTGGAAACGGTAGAAGGAATCCGGCCAGCCGTGGATCAGCAGCAGTGGCGTTGGATTGGGACCTTTGCCCCGCACATGGATGAAGTGGATGCGGCTTCCGTCGATATCCGCACGGTATTGTGCAAACTGGTTAAGCTTTGCCTCCTCTCGACGCCAATCATAGGAGCGCTGCCAGTAATCTACCAATTCCTTCAAGTAGCCCCGATTCGTGCCATAGGCCCAACCAACCCCCTCCGCCTCATCAGGCCAGCGGGTCTGTGCCAGGCGGTGCTGCAAATCATCAAGGGTAGATTGTGGGATATCAATGGTGAATGGTTGAATAGTCATCTCTTTCCTTTTCTTTGGGAAGTACTCTGGAGTCGAGTCGAGAGCATAGGTGGCTTTCCCCACACTCATCGTCCTTCTTCCTTCGTCTTTTGTTTAAGCAATCTGGTCGATTACTTACAGTCTATCATTAAAGGGGGACAGAATCAGTCCTTCTTTAACGACCTTTCCCTCTTATGCGTCAGCACCACGTGCTCCGCCTGAAGGTACAAGGCAATCCGCCGGATCTCCTCGCGATATCCTTGTAGCCGTTTTTCTCGAAGCTGGCGGTACGCCGTGAAATGCTCAGCAATCGCGTGGTAGGCTGCTCATATGAGTCGCACTTATCCCTTCGCAGCAGCGACCTCGTGATCTCGAAAGAAGGTACGCCAGGGACCGCAGGCGAGCATGAAGGGCTGCATGAGCGCTCGTTCGGCCTGGACGGTGTGCATCAAATCGTGCGCGGCCCACGTCTGAAGCATCTGTGACAGCGTGACGGTGCCGAACTGGGGATGCTGCGCCATCCGTTCCAGATCCTCATCCTTCACCTGCTTGAGCAGGATAAGGCTTTCCTGACGGGCGTGGGCGAACATGTCGGCAAGCTGCTCAGGGGTCAACGCTTCAATGTCCGCGTGCTTCTGGTTCGGGTCGAAAGGGGTGAAGTCCTGCCCGGCCAGAAAAGCGCGGAAGCGGACAGGAAAGTTGAAGCGTTCCGCCTCCAGTAAGTGCCGTAAGCAACCGAGCGCCGACCACTCTCCCTCGGCTGGCGGACGTGTCAGCAAATCAACGGGAAGCGTGCTGACCAGCCGCTGCCAGCGTTCCGGCGTCGTGGAGAGGACAGCATGGACGCGCTCTACCTGGGTATTCAATGAGAACCTGCCTTTCTGAATGCTTCAGGGCATGGACACGCAATCACGTAGGGCCGCGATTGATCGAGGCCAGCGCCGATTGATCGGCTGGTTGCCATACCGATAATGGCGTTTGACGAAATAATCCAGCAATGGTATGAGGCTAACGTAGGGGCGCGATTGATCGCGCCCGAAGCCAGGAGCGTAGCAACTGGCTTCCGTCTCACGGAAACACAAACCGCGCCAGTTGTTTCACTCCTGGCTTCGGGCGCGATCAATCGCGCCCCTACGGTTCCACGGTAGATTGTAAGAAAAATCATACCACACAAAAAGTACTCCGGCCACTTTCTGCCTGATTTTTGCACTTTCGGCCAGCAAATGTTGTTACAGCGACGATTTTGCGACGACAGCATGGGCGTAAAAGTAGGTGTATGTGGCCAACTTATGATGTTCGTGACAGCCCTGGTGACACACATGGCATAAGACAAACGTTTCCGCTAGAATAGAGAGGAAGGAAAAGGATAGGCAGGTAGTTCAGACATGAGGTACGCAAACATATGGCAGCGCATTGGAGCGTTTCTGCTCGATTACCTTGTCATTGCAGCATACATTGCCCTGCTGGTCATCATTGGTGTCGGACTTGGGTTTGGACCTCTCCGAGGCGTATTCCAGGCAATGTTCGCTGACCCAAATATCAGCGAGTTGAGTGCATTTCTCTTGCTGGTGCTGCCGGTCATTCTCTACTTCGCCCTGTTCCAATGCTCCTCGTGGCAAGCTACCCCGGGCAAACGGAAGATGGGATTACGTGTCATCGCAACGCATGGTACACGACTGAGTTTCCCGCGCTCGTTTGTACGCTCGCTGCTGCAATTTGTACCCTGGGAATTGACCCATGCCTGTCTCTGGCGCATTCCGGGCTGGCCCCTTGCTCCCACCACGCCTTCGCCCATCATCACAGCAGGACTGGTGCTCGTCTGGGTCCTGGTCGGAGCCAACCTGCTAAGCATACTTGTGAGTAAGAAACACCAGGCGCTCTACGATTGGATCAGCGGAACTGCTGTGATCGTCGTACAGCATCCTGTTCGTCCCGCTGCATCCGAGAAACATTGAGAAACGCTTGCATGTTAGAGCGCGTGAAAAAGCATAGCACACAAACGTATCCTCAGCAAAATATGCTTGAATTGATACAGCACTTTGAAATAACCTCGTCCTACATTTCTACTCATGGATTGGCTGAAGCTCTGTCAGTGGGGGAGCGTGGCGAACATGTGGATTAAGAAGCGGCATTGTTAAAGCTTGACCACACATTTTCCTCTAGAGTGAGACCCCTGGATCACCAGGGGGTACCCAGCCGAGAGCAAAAATCACATGTTCCGTATCTAAATCAGGACGCCGTAGCAACCCGGCTCGCTCGGCAGTTCGGATGGAGGGGAGATTGTTGGCTCTTGTGCGAGCAACGATGGGCCATTGGGGGAGGTAGGTTTGTGCCAGGCTTACTGCCATCCGTGCTATTTCAGTAGCATATCCCTGGCCCCATGCACGAGGGGTAAACCGGTAGTACAGGTTGAGTATGTCTCGCTCACGCCAGACCCGATGTTCTACACCTCCAAAGCCGATGATGTTCTCCTCCGCACCTCGCGCAAGGGTAACAGCCCAGTACCCCAAGCCATAGGTTTCCCACTCGTGAAGGCATGATCGCAACATCTCTTCACTTGTTGCTACGTCGTGATGTGGGGTCGCAGGGCTGTAGTGATAGGTTTCGGGATCACCATGCACAGCGAACATTGCTGGTCCATCAGTTGGCCGTAAGCGTCGCAGAATGAGTCGTTCAGTTGGAACCTCGTTCCAGATGGCTGCCAAATCCGTCGTCGAAGGAAGACTGCTCTCGGTCGTGGAAGCCGACAAATCTTGCTTGTGCATATCGTTGTTTTCCTTGCATACATTCCTTTTTTGTTTTGATACTTGGATTTTCTGCATCCTTATACTATCATATCTCTACCGTCTATTCTCGATAGCTGTACGAGAAGGAGCCACACACGCC
>DASTKE010000100.1:0-7072 GCA_035716105.1 Ktedonobacteraceae bacterium
AGAGCATTTTTCAGGCGGAAATCCGCCGGGTCGATGCCCAGTTCGCGACAGAGTTCATCCACCGTCGATTCCAGGGCAAAGGTAGCTTGCGGCGCACCGGGAGCGCGGTAGGCTCCAACGCTCACCTTGTTGGTCAGCACCTCGTAGCAGTGAAAATCGATGTTGGGGCAGCGATAGCTGCTCGCCAGCAGGAAGCCACTCAGCCCGACGGCTGAACCGCCATAGCAGCCGCTGTCAAAAATGATCGTCGCCTGCATCGCGACCAGCGTACCATCGCGCTTCGCGCCCATCTTGAGCGTGATGATCGATTGCGGCGCGGGATTACCGGCCAGCAGGTCTTCAGAGCGCGTATAAACGAGCCGGACGGGCCGACGCGCTGCGAAGGCGGCGGCAGCACCCAGAGGCTCCGAAAGCCCAAACTTGCCACCGAAGCCACCTCCGACCGGTACCGACTCTACACGCACCTGTCGCTGCGGCACGTCGAGCGCCTGCGCCACTTCTCCGCGCACGCCGAACATCGCCTGCGTACTGGGATAGAGGGTGATATGATCGCCTGTAACACTGGGAACGACCGTCATCGACTGCGGTTCCAGGTACGACTGGTGGACGAAACTGGTTCTGTAGGTATGCTCAACCACAACCTCGGCCTCGCGCCATCCCGCCTCGATATCCCCCACGTGATAGTGGATCCTATCGCTCACATTTTCCGAGAGGTTCTCTTTCTCGGTATCCTCTTCTTCTTCCTCTGCGACAGCGGCATGTGCACCACCACCCGCGATCTCGGAACTCTCGCCCGTGCCGCGATGTCGTGCGAGAGGAGACCCTGGCTGCATGGCCGCGACGGGGTCTATCACTACGGGAAGCTCTTCGTAATCAACATCAACGACTGCAGCTCCGTCTTCTGCCGCAGCTTCCGTCTCCGCCAGCACGATGGCAACGGGATGCCCGGCCCAGAGCGCCTCGTCCTTCGCCAGCGGAGACTGCGTGCGCGATGTGCTATTGCGCTTCGCCATACCCAGTGTCTCGCTGGTATAGACAACTACGACACCTGGAATAGCCAGGGCTGCCGAAGTATCAATTTGCAGAATACGCGCATGGGCGTAGGGGCTGAGTACCAGACGAGCGTGCAATAATCCGGCCATCGGCAAATCACCCGCGAAACGAGCCTGGCCCGTCACCTTCTCCGGTGCATCCTTACGAGGCGTCGGTCTCCCAACCGACTGGTATTCTGTCGAGGTATGAATTGTTTGTGCCATACTAAATACTACTCCAATGAGAAAACAGCTTGCGTGTCACATCTTCATGACTTGCTCACGACGAGATAGCCACAGTGTAGCACAAATTCAGAAGGCCCTACAAACGATTTAGAAGGCATATAGGCATTAACAATTACTATTCTCCTAAAAAGAAGCTTTCTGTATCCACTTACCGTATACTATATAAGAGGTTTTCGCATCATTAGCAAAGGCGCGCAGGACGAGGCAGATATATGTTCTTCTCCTCACACATCTTTGCAAGGAGAGCATACAATGGACGCGATTATTGGAAGGTACCGGGTTCGTCTGGATGAGAACGGTATTCTCTGCCTCCAACATCCCACCGGTATTGCCTTCGACATGACAGCAGAAGAGGCGCTTGAGCTGCTGGATTTCCTGGGCGTCTACCAGCAAGCACTACAGTTGATCGCACGGCAAACGGACCCGAAGCTAAAAAGTATCAGTGTAGAAAAGATCGAAGAACAAAACGAGATCTGATTCTCCACAGAGGGAGCGGAACTTGACTGGTAAAGGCAATAATATCTCAAATCAGACAACTGAATTGCTCTTTGCCCGGTTACACCTTCCACAAAGGATTTGAAGGTTTTCAGGGGTGCTTGCACCGCCTAAAGAGACGGGAATAATATGGTCAAACTGCAATTCAACATTTGATCCACATTTGATACACCTGCCTTGATCTCTCTGCCAGACAAGAAGCTTTATATCATCTGGAATGGCGGTGCGAGATCTGTTGCTGGCAGAATTCTGCAAAGTTGAAGGAGATGCGGAGATGGATTTTGCCCGCTCAATCCGCGAATGCTGTTGCTTTTTTCGAGCAATAAGCAACGCTTTTACTTCGTCACCAGTCAATCCTTCGCTGTCTTTATAGAGTCTGCCTTCAAATAACCAGTATACTTTCCCATCAATACCAAAGCGGAATGGAATGATCTGTCTTTCAGCTAGAAATTGGTGAAATTCCTCTTTTGTAAGCCGCCAATTCTTCCATTCCCAGAATCTTTTTCCAATTGATAGACGAACATGTCCTCGATTGGAAAAGAAATGGGGAACTAAATCGATCATGAAATTCTCGACACGAGTTAGCATAATGGTAATATCCTTACTTCGACTTCTTCCCATCCGGTTGCAACTTGTGAGGTTTTCCCACAAGAATAGTATATCACATGAGAAGGGCAGGTGTATACTAGACTCACCTGCCCTTTCAGGAATATTATTTATCCACAAAAGCCTGCAAAGCCCTGCGTACGTAGAGAGTTGCCATCTGCTTGCGGTAGTTCATGCTCAGATCGGCGTTGTCCAGGGGCTTAGCGCGTTTAGCCGCGAGCGCGGCTGCCGCGTTGATAGTTTCTGGTGTGAGAGGCTGGCCGGTGAGCAGAGCGGCGGCATTTGTGGCCTCGACGGGGTGAGAGGCTACAGCACCGAGCGTGATGCGAGCATCCTGTACGGCACCATCGTCGGCAGTGAGCATGGCAACAGCGACGCCGAGGATGGGGAAATCGAAGGAGCCGCGCCGCCGCAATTTCAAGTAGACGCTGCGCCAGCCTTGCGCGGGTGGCAGAATGATCTCGCTCAGAATTTCGTCCGGCTCGCGGTTGTAGGGCTGCATACCATCGTCGCGGAAGAGGTCGCGCACGGGAACAACACGCTCGCCGCGCACGCTGATGAGGCGAACGGAGGCACCCAGACTGACCAGCACGGGGGCGGTATCAGCCGAAGAGATGGCCCAGCAGCGTGGGCTGCCGGGTGCGACGAGGCAAATATCGCCGTCTCTCTTCATGCAGTAACCAATCGAGTTCCGCCAGAACTCGGTCTGATTGTAGTAGTTGCAGCGCGTGTCCAGCAACAGGTTGCCGCCAAGCGTCCCGGCATTGCGTAGTTGTGGCGTTGAAACGGAGCCAGCCGCCGTCGCCAGCGCACTGTAGTATTCCTGCACCACAGGATGTCCGGCTATCGTCGTCAGCGTTACGCCGGAGCCGATGCGCATACCCTGCTCTGGTGAGCCGCTGATGTGTTTGAGAGAGGGAATATTACGCAGGCCGATCAATACCGGAGGCGTGAACTGGCCGCGCTTCATATTGGGATAGAGGTCGGTGCCCCCCGCAACCAGCATGGCCTGATCATCCTCCTGTGCCAGCATCTGCGCCGCCTCATCCAGACTGCGCGGGGCAAGGTAACGAAATGGAGGTAAGCGCAGCATCAGCGACCTCCCTTCACCGGCGTCTTGCCAGCCGTACCGTCATCCTGCATAATATCCTCTTCGGGAGGCTGCCATGTAATCAGGCGCGTCGGCCAGGGAGCGGTAAACTCAATAGGTGCCACAGGCAAACCTGTCCCCTTGCCCTGCGCGACGTTCTTCAAGGCTCTATAGAGCTTGTCGGAGGTGATGGGTACCTCATCGATGCGCACACCTACCGCGTTATAAATGGCATTGGCGATTGCCGGAATCACCGGGTTCAATGGACCCTGACCGGCCTCCTTGCCACCAAACGGCCCTTCGCGGTCGGGAATCTCGATCAGGATGGTCTCGATCTCCGGTGTGTCGAGCGTGGTAGCCAGCTTGTAGTCCAGCAGCGAGGGGATTTTGTGCCGTCCCTTGCGGAAAATCTGCTGCTCCATCACCGCCTCGCCATAGCCCATGTAGCCGCCGCCCTCGACCTGTCCCGCCGCCAGTAAGGGATTGATGGATTGTCCGATGTCGTGCGCCAGCCAGAGCTTCTCCACTACCAGTTCGCCCGTCTCCGTGTCGACGGCCACCTGTGCCACACACGTCGAATACGAATACGCCGGTGATGGGCCAACGCCCGCTCCTTTATAGTCGCCGTGAATGCCCTCCGGCGGCGCGTATGAGCCGGAGGCCACCAGTGCCCCGAAACGTGCCTCAGCAAGCTGCACCGCCAGTTCAAAGGGCAGCGTCACGCCTGGGTCGTCCCCGTCATAAATGACATCGTGCGCGGCCTCCAGACGCTCTTGAGGCACGTTCAGGCGCTCGGCGGCAACCGTGAAGAGTTGCTCTTTCAGCTTGCGTGCGGCGGCGATAGCGGCATTGCCTGCCATGAAGGTGACACGGCTGGAATAGGAGCCGAGATCGACAGGCGTCAGCGCCGTGTCAGCCGTTTCCAGATGGATGTGTTCGGGCGCGATGCCCAGTTCCTCCGCGACGATATAGGCCAGGATCGAGGTTGAACCTTGCCCGATGTCGGTCGCGCCGCAGTAGACAGTCACACCGCCGCCGCGATCCAGGCGAATCTGCACGGCGGAATGCGGCATATCGTTCCAGTAAATCGGCTTGCCAGCACCGCAGATATACGACGAAGCGGCGATGCCCATACCTCGTTTTACCGGATCGACCTCCGTATGACCAATTTGGGCTGCGTCGGCGCGATCAATGGCACCCGCACGTTGGGCAGCCTGGAACTCGTTCCAGCCCGCACGCCCGGCCACCTGCTCAAGGCATTCATCGAGGGCGCAACTGGTGATGCGCAGGCCGTTGACGGTGCGACTGTACGGCTCGATGAGATTGCGGCGGCGCAGCTCAACCGGGTCGATGCCGAGGTCATGGGCGATCTTATCCATGTGAACTTCGACGGCGTAGCGCGGCTGCGTGGTGCCATGCCCGCGCTTGGGGCCGCACGGCGGCTTGTTGGTGAAGAGGCGCATGCCCTCGAATTTGTAGCACGGCAGTTTGTACGTCACGGTCTGCAGCGCACCTGTGTAGTAGGTCGTGGCAATGCCGTAGGAGCCATACGCACCGCCATCCAGGAACGACCGGAAGTGCATGGCGGTCAGCGTGCCATCCTGCTTGACGCCTGTCTTAATCCACATCTTGACCGGGTGGCGTCCACGATGCGTCAAAAACACCTCTTCCCGCGTGCAGGTGAGCTTGATGGGACGCGCTGTGCGCCGCGCCAGCTCGCTCACGCATATCTCGTGCGAGAAAGGGTCGCTTTTGCCACCGAAACCACCGCCGACGTTGGGGGCGATGACGCGCACGTGCGAGCGCGGCAGGTTCAGCACCTTGCTCAACTCGCGGTGAACATAGTGCGGCGTCTGTGTAGACGACCAGAGCGTCAGTTTGCCGCCAACGGGATCGCTCGGATTCGGCTCCCACTGCGCGACGCAGGCGTGTTCCTCGATGGGAGCGTGCGTGTTGCCCTCGTAATAGAACCAGTCCTCGCGCACATAGTCGGCGGCGGCAAAACCGGTCTCCATATCGCCAAATTCATAGGAAACCGCTTTGTGGATGTTACCAATTCGCGTCTCATCATGAATCTTGACATCGGGATGGGCCAGCGCGTCATCAATGCTCATCAGCGCGGGTAGAACCTCGTACTCGACCTCAATGAGCTTAAGGGCTTTTTCCAATGTATCAGGATCGAGCGCGGCAACGGCGGCGACGGGATCGCCAACATAGCGCACTGTATCGATAGCAAGCGCGTACTCGTCCTGGCTTGAGGGGAGAATGCCGAACTTGCGCGGCAGGTCTTCACCGATTAGCACAGCCAGCACACCCGGCAATGCCTGCGCCTGGCGAATATCGATGGAGAGGATATGCGCATGGGGATGCGGTGAGCGCAGGAGCTTCGCGTAGGCCATGCGCGGCAACATAATGTCATCGGCATACAACGCTCGCCCTGTGACTTTGGAGTAAGCATCGACTTTCGGCAGGGGCGAGCCGATGATGTTCAGTTTGTGCTCTTTCTCTTTCGGCGACTGGCGCTTACCCACGTGTCACCCCCGCTTCCGGCCGGGGATCGGGCGACGGCGCGTCCTCTTCGGACATGCGCCTGCCAGCCGCCTCCACCGCCTCGTAGATTTTGGTGTAGCCGGTGCAGCGACACAGGTTCCCCGCCAGGAACTCCTTCATCTCCTCCCGGCTCGGATGTGGATTCGAGCGCAGCAGGGCCACGCCGGAGAGCAGCATTCCAGGGGTGCAATAGCCACACTGCGCCGCGCCCAGTTCCGCGAACGTCTCCTGCAGGGGATGCAATTTCCCGTTGCGTTCCAGCCCCTCAATGGTCGTAATCTCGCAGTCCTGCACCTCAACCGGCAGCGTGAGGCAAGCCAGCATCGGTACTCCATCAATCAAGACAGTACAGGCACCACACTCACCGAGTTCGCAGCCATGCTTCGTTCCGGTCAGACCCAGGTCTTCACGCAGCACTTCCAGCAGCGTATGGTGCGCCACCACGGCCACCTCGTGCCGCTCGCCATTGACACGCAGCGTCATCAATTCACGCATGTTCGCCTCCTCCAGCTCACGCTCATGAATATCCACAGAATCACGCGGCTATCCTTGCCCTATCCAACTACTTCCCAATACACTATACGGGTTCCCTATGTCGAACAATTCGTTCTCTTATAAGAACAATATTACCTTGGTGGAGCGGAGCGTGTCAAGGTTTGCCATTCACTATCAGGATGCCATATCATTCCCTCAGAGCATATAATATGCCAGGACTCATTGGACGAGCAATATCTAGCGGAGGAGCAGCGATCATGCCGGAAATCGATAGCGATCATGTATTTGGCTTTGATACTCTATCCATACACGCGGGACAGCGACCGGACCCGACGACGGGAGCGCGAGCGGTACCAATCTATCAAACAACATCGTTTGTGTTTGACGATACAGATCACGCGGCGCACCTGTTCGCGCTGCAGCGCTTTGGCAATATCTATACACGCATCATGAACCCCACTACCGCCGCGTTTGAGGAGCGGGTCGCCGCGCTGGAAGGCGGTACGGGCGCGGTAGCGACGGCATCAGGCATGGCGGCACAGATGGTGACGATGCTGAC
>DASTKE010000101.1:0-2169 GCA_035716105.1 Ktedonobacteraceae bacterium
CCGGGGCGACCACATGGCATCGCCCCTACGACTTCCCGTTTCCCCTCGAAGGATAGAGAACCTCCTCAGACCATAGTTGACAATTGCATGTTTGAACTATAGAGAAGAGTGAGCAAAATGTCAACCTTTCTGAGGCAGCAATTTTCCCAAAAGGATGAGAGAGCGCCGGTATCTGCCCGGCAGATACCGACGCTCTCTCATCCTTTTGGGAAAATGTTATTTTTTGAGCACTTCGGGGTTGAGGATATTGGGCGGAGTCTGGCCATTGTGGAAGGCAACGATATTGTCGCTGGCCATTGTTGCCATCAGTGTGCGCGTCTTGAGCGAGGCGCTGGCAATGTGCGGCAGGATGACTACATTTTCCATCGTCATCAGTTCAGGCTCGACCGCCGGTTCGTTCTCGAAGACATCCAGGCCCGCGCCGGCGATGGTGCCGTTCTGCAAGGCTCGTACCAGGGCTTTCTCATCGACAATCGGGCCACGCGCTGTGTTGATAAGGATGGCCGTCGGTTTCATCAGGCTCAACTCTCGCTCACCGATCAAATGGTGCGTGGAGGGCATATAGGGCGTGTGGACGCTAATGAAATCGGATTGCCGGAGCACTTCTTCCATTGGCAGATAGGTGAGGTTGTACTGCTGCTCATCTTCTGGCGACATGCGATAGACATCGTAGTAGAGCATGTGCATATCGAAGCCACTGGCGCGTTTGGCGACCAGCTTGCCGATGCGACCGGCACCGATCAGACCGAGCGTTGAGCCATGCACCTCGGCTCCGCAGAAGAGCAGGGGACCCCAACCGGTATATTTGCCGGCGCGCAGGAAGCGCTCGGCCTCTGGAATGCGCCGCGCAGTTGCCATCAGCAGGGCGAAGGCCAGGTCGGCGGTGGTGTCGGAGAGCACGCCAGGGGTGTTGCTGACCGCTATTCCCAGGCGAGTAGCCGCATCGACATCGATGTTGTTGAAGCCGACCGCCATGTTCGCGACCATCTTCAGCCGTGGATTCGCCGCCGCGCACGCCTCCAGGAAGCGCGCATCGATGGTATCGGTAAGCAGACAATAAATATAATCATGACCGGGTCCGCGACGCAGCAATTCCTCATAGGGCCAGATGACTCCCTCGTCCATGTTGGCTTCGACATCGCCGATAGCCTCAAGCGGTGGGTAGGCGGCATCGGGTACTTTCTGCGTCACGAGAATCTTTGGACGATCTTCCATGATGACCGTGAACCTCCTGACAAGAATTTTGTCCCTCTATTGTACCACTCCTGACTATCTGTTGCCGGACGGCCTCAAGGCATCGCCTCTACAATTTCCCCGTCAAGGACGTAGGTCCGTTTTGAGCCGGTGTCACCAGCGCGGGCGAAGGAACCGGTTCGCTGGCTGATTCATCGCTATACGCGCTTTCCTTGATGCTGACCGCTTTTGTTTCGACGGAGAAGGGTTTGCCAAAGCGACGGCGAAAGAGCATTGCCAGGGCAGGCCAGCCATCGCGCCAGGGAGCAAGTTTTTTCTCCTTGCGCGGTTTGTAGCTGATGGGAACTTCCTCGATACTGTAGCCTGCCTGGATAATGCAGGCTGTCATCTCTGGCTCGATCTCGAAGCGGCGTCCCTGCATGGGCAAGGCTCGCGCCACCGCACCGGGCATCATCTTGTAACAGGTTTCCATGTCGCGAATGCGACTGCCAAATAATATATTCGTGACCAGCGTCAGGAAGCGATTGCCCCAGCGCGTCGTGAATTTCTGGAATGAGAGGTCGCGGTAGCCGTAGACTGCCACGTTCTCCTTGCCGTGAGCGCGTGCCTCGTGCCATTTTTGCAGCAACGCGGGCAAGTCCTGCGGATCATACTCCATATCGGCATCCTGCACCGTCACCAGTTCGCCGGTCACAAGACCGAAACCCGTGCGCAAACCTACCCCCTTGCCCTGATTGCGTTCGTGGCGCAGATAGCGATAGGTGTTAAATGGCTCTTTTTGCCGCAGTTGTTGCAAAATCTCCCATGTACGGTCGGTAGATGCGTCATCCACCACGATGACCTCAAGATCGAGCGGAACTCGTGCCAGCGCCTCAAGCACGGAAGCCACCGTCTCCTCTTCATTGTACACAGGAACAACGACCGAAATGCGCATGCGCCATTACCTCGTTTCTTTGACATTATTCTTTATGTATA
>DASTKE010000102.1:0-12766 GCA_035716105.1 Ktedonobacteraceae bacterium
GGGAAGCGAGATGTAGAAGGTTGTCCCCTGGTTTTCGACCGACTCGAACCAGATGCGCCCGGAGTGGCGTTCAATCAGTTCCCGCGAGAGATAGAGGCCGAGTCCCGTACCGCCTATCTCACGCACACGCGCATTTTCGGCGCGCATAAAGCGGCTAAAGATGCGTGCCTGTTGCTGTACCGGAATGCCGATACCATGATCCTGCACAGAGAGCACCGCCTCTTCAATGCTGGAGTCCTCCCGTACCAGAATGTCAATCTCACCGCCTTCAGGACTGTACTTGATGGCGTTGTTGATGAGATTGGTCAAAACCTGCTCGAATCGGTGGACATCAACGTTCGCCACTACATATTGCGACAGGGAATGGACGGTGATGGGGTGCCGCTGCGTGGTGACTTGCAGGCGCACCACCACACGCCGGGCAAGAGCAACCAGGTCGGTCGGCTCCAGGTGCAGCGAGAGACGACCGGCTTGCAGGCGCGTTACATCCAGCAAATCTTCGGTCAGTTCTACCAGCCGGGCTGTGGCCTGATCGATATCCTGCATAGCTTCCATCTGCCAGTCCGCCAGTTCCGGGCCGTTGCCGCGAGCCGTCTGTAACAGTAACATCTGGACAAAGCCCTTCAGCACTGCTAATGGCGTGCGCAGTTCGTGCGCGGCAATACCGATAAACTCATCCTTGAGCCGCTCAGCCTCTTTGAGCGCCGTCACATCCTGATGCACCACAATCACCGCTGGCTCCGGTTCCCCGTTCTCAGTGGTCGCGGACAAATCAAGCGCACGCGAGTCAAGATTCACGGCGTTGACCAGCACGGGCAGTATCGTGCCATCGGGATGATGAATAATCTCCTGCTGGTGGCGCACAGCCATCCCTTCTCGCACGGCCCGCAGCGTCGCGAATTCATCTATGCTCAAAGGGCGTCCATCTTCATGGAACACGTGAATGTCATGCTCGGTCAGAAAATCGGCCATTGGTTGGCCCGGTTCCCAGGTTGCGCCCCAGACAGTTGCTACGGCTCGATTCGCCATCACCAGGCGGGCGTCCCTGCCGCGCACCATGTAGACACCGCTGGGCAATTCGTCCATCACCGTTTGCAGCAGCGCCCGTTGTGCCTCCGTCTCGGCGTGGGCGCGCTGCTCCATAAGCAGATGGTGTGCCTCCGTCACATCGTGCCAGACCACGACTGCACCCGCCTGCGTCCCCTGTTTTCCCGGCACACTGTCGATCTCTCGCTCTTCCTCACGCCGGAGCAATGGCCCGGAGATCTCTCCTGGCTGCCGCAATTGTGAAGCGCTCACGAGGTATTCACGCTGCTCTTTGTGCTCATCCATCACCTGCACAGTCGTACCCGGCTCTCGTTCATCAAATGACGTTTGTAGCAACGATGCCGCAGTCTGGCTCTCCCCGGTGTTCTCTCCCAGTGCTGTGCGCAGGCGGCGAGCGGTGCGGTTCTCGCGGAGCACGTTCCCCTGCTCATCAACCAGAGCAATGCCGTCGGCGATACTCTCAAAAATCGTGTCCAGTTCCTGGGCCTGGGCCTGAGCAGCCTGGAAAAGCTGGGCATTGTCCAGAGCAACCGCCGCCTGTGTTGCCAGACCAACCAGCAAGGTCTCGTCCCCCGCAGTAAATTGATCTGGCTCGACATGTCCCAATAGCAATCCGCCACGTACCTGGCCGCGACGGTCGAGCAGCGGCGCACCGAGAAAGCTGCGCACCACAGGATGGTTGCGAGGTACACCAGTATAATGCAATGCAGAGGCAGATACCTGCCCATGTACATAATCGAAAGCGGCACGTCTGGCCGCTTCCCTGTTCTCGGCTCTATGGGAGTGCGCTTTGCCCTCCTCTCCCGCCCCTGGGCTGTGCGTCATTGCCAGCGCATCAGCGACACGTACCGGCTTTCCATAGCGAAAGATAGGCGCGAGCAACCCTTCACCACCCAGCGCCATTTTGCGCAGCACCGCCTCCTGCTCTTTTGTGACACCGACAACGGCTGCCAGGCGAAACAGATTGCCTTCAGAAGGAACCAGCGGCTGTCCAAATTCATCGATTGGACGCAGCGTAAAGGCCGCGAAGCCAGCTCCGGTCAGATCACACGCCGTCTCCGCGATTAAGCGCAGCAGGCGTTCCTGGTTCAATTCGCTTGCCAGGGCAGTACTCACTGTGTTAAGGGCGGTTAAACGCTGCGCCTCTCGTTCAGCGAGTCTACGACGATGCCGGGCCAGTTGCACGATTGCCAGCACAAAACCAGTCACAGCCGCCAGTGTCACCAATTGTGCGCTACTCGCTTCCGTCAGGGACTTGAGCGTGCTTCTGGGTGAAACAAAGAAAAAGTAGACGGCGCATAATGCCAGTAGCGTCCCCAGAACAGCCTGAAGCGCCCCCCAGTAATAAGAGAGCATGGCGACTAATGGCAGGTAAACCAGGCCTGGATTGGGCAAATTGATGCCCAGGTGATCTAGCAGCATAATGAGCAAGGTGGCACAGGCTGTCCCACCCAGCATTACCATCGTACCGGCAAGCTGATTTTTCAGCAATCGTGAGTACCACGAGCGCCACTGCCTGATACGCGCAGACTCCCGGCTCGCACTTATCATTCGCGATAGCTTCTTCATAAAAGACACAACCACAACTTTCTCGACAACCGGTTATTGTGATACGTTTGTGATTTCCAACCCTTTTCCGTGATTCCAATGTGAGTAGTTTGTTCCTATAATAAAACAACACTCTGTAACAAACAAGCCTGAAGGGCGGGGAAATATGAACAGGAGGCGCAATGGAGACACCGGAGAAAGATGTACACGAGCAAGAAACAGCAGAGGCAATGAACGCGGAGCTACTGGCTACTGTCAGTCACGAGCTGCGCAGCCCACTGACTTCTATCATAGGCTATACCGCTACGCTTCTGCGCCAGGAACGCCGCATCTCCCGCGAGGAACGACAGGAGTTCCTGCTTGCTATCCATGAAGCCGGAAACCACCTGGAAGCGATTATTGATCGCTTTCTTGAAGTCTCTCAACTAGAGACAGGGACTATCACCATAGAGCGCACTACCGTTGACGCCAGCCGCATTGCGCGTGAAGCGTTGCTGAGTGCAGAGCAGCGTGCGAATGAGCGTTTCCCCGACAGTTTCACCTTCCACCTGCGATACAAGCAGGCGACGGACAGAGCCGGGCAGCAGGAACCGCTGGTCATGGCCGATCCACGCCTGTTGCGACAGGTACTGGACAACTTGCTCGACAATGCGGTTAACTATTCTCCAGAGGGAGGGAGCATCGACATTGTATTGCTTCCTGTTCAGCTTCCCATAGCAAAGGTACACGGTACGAACGAAGAGGCAGCCGCGGACGGACACCAGGGCCAGAGCCGAGAAGATGAGACTGAGTCCGGTGTGGACATGCAGCAGATGCTCGATATCGTCGTTTGCGATAATGGGACAGGTATCCCCGATGAGCACCTGAAAAGTATCTTTGAGCGCTTCCACCGGGTAGACACGAGTCTGACACGCACCGTGAACGGACTGGGCCTCGGCCTGACGATTTGCAAACGCATTATCGAACTGCATGGAGGCAACATCTGGGCCGAAAGCTGCTCCGCCGGGGGAAGCGCGTTTCATGTACAACTCCCTCTGGCTGAGAAGAACGCTGAAGCCGAGCTAAGCCAATTTCTATAAAAAAACCGCATTACCAGAAGCCAGAAGTAGCCAGAAAATACACATGAAAAGGACAAAAGCTATGCCTGCAAAGAAAACCACTATCCTGACAGCTGATGATGACCCACAGTTGCTACGGCTCATCTCGCGTAACCTGCAATTTGAAGGCTACGACGTGATCGCGGTAAGTGATGGGCAACAGGCGCTGGAGCACATTGAAAGCCAGGTGCCCGATGTGGTCCTGCTCGACGTGATGATGCCGAAAATGGATGGCTTCACCGTGTGCCAGCGAGTGCGCGAGTTCTCCACCGTCCCAATCATCATCGTCACGGCACGCGGACACGACCAGGACAAGATTCGCGGCCTCGATCTGGGAGCCGATGATTACCTCACCAAGCCATTCAGCGTGGAAGAACTGCTCGCCCGTGTACGTGCTGTACTGCGGAGAGCGCAGTTTGGCTCAAACGATCAGGCGCGACAACTGCTCAAGACGGTGACGATCGGTGAGCTGATCATTGACTACACACAGCACCTGGTCACGATGGCTGGTAAAGAAGTGCCGCTCACCCCCATCGAGTACCGCATTCTGGCCTACCTGGCACAAAACGCCGGTCGCGTAGTGACGCAGGACATGTTGCTCGAACACGTCTGGGGAGCCGAGTACATGGGTGAAAGCCACATGCTCCAGGTCAACGTCAATCGCCTGCGGCGCAAGCTGGAACCCGACGCATCCCATCCCCGCTACCTGCTCACTAAAGTGGGCGTTGGCTACCAGCTTTCAACCCAGCAGGAGAGTGCCACATCATAGGAGACCAAAAAGAGCAGGTCGGAAAAGGCGCGCCTTTCCCGACCTGCTCTTTTTGGTCTCCTAATGAGGAGTGAGATCATTTCGTGATTTTGCACGCTCTTATCGTGATTTCCCCGTGATACGGCAACCTTATGATAAAGATCAAGAACAACACCACCGCAGGAGTGGTGCTGGAGCAGATAGAAAAGAAATCATAGATTGTAGTTGCGATACGATAGGAAACACGAAAGAGGATTTCGATGGCAAACGACACTCAGAATGCCCCTTCTCCGCTTGAGCAAGCAGAGGATACTTCGTTTGAACAGACTCATCTCAACGACATGATCGTAGCACAGGCTGCCTATACTCGCTCACTTAAGGACGCAGGCCATAAGCGCTCCTGGTGGCGACAGTTCACCTCGCCACTGGCAATTGCCTTTATCTCCATCATCGTCATGGTCTCCCTCGCCAGCTTCGGCTTCGGCGCTTCGCTCATCAATGGCAATGCGACAACTAGCAGCAGCAGTTCGAGCACATCAAGCAGCAGCATGAATGGTTCGAGCAGCACAGCAACCACTCCCACAGCCAACGTCCCAAACGCGACGCAGACCTACGGCGGACAACTCGCTAAATACACCGTTGACAAGGACGGAGCCAAGCATTTCACCTTCACAGCCGAGCAGGTGATGTGGGAAGTTGTAAAGGGACATCGCGTCCTGGCCTGGACCATCAACGGCACAGTTCCCGGCCCCATGATCCGCGTCACGGCTGGCGATCATGTGCGCGTTACCCTTATCAACCACTTCCCGGTGGCAACGGCAATTCACTGGCATGGGCTGGAGGTTCCCTCCAGTGAGGATGGCGTTCCAGGCATTGGCATGAATCCGGTTAAGCCTGGACAGACCTACACCTACGACTTCTCCGTCAGCGATCAGGATGTCGGCTCGCACTGGTATCACAGCCACTATGACGACGCCGAGCAGCTTCCCGGTGGTCTCTACGGGGCCTTCGTCGTCGATCCTCGTCCCGGCACAGTCCAGGCGAAACAGGCCATTCACGCCGATGTTGAGTATACTGAGTTCATCAGTAGCTGGCAGGGGTACTACATGATTAACGGCAAAAGCTTCCCCGATACGCAGCCGATCCTGGTGAAGCATGGGCAGACTGTTCACATGCGCATCTACGGCGCGGACGCGATGATGAGCCACCCGATGCACCTGCACGGCCACACCTTCAGTATCGTCGATGAGGACGGGCATCCACTGCCGCAGCCGATCCAGCGCGATACGCTGAATGTCTCTCCTGGCGAGAGCTACGATATCACCTTCTACGCCTGGGCCGCACCCGGCAGCATCTATCCCTGGCACTGCCACATTCTTTCGCACCTGATGAACCCTGGGCAGACCGGCGATGAGATGGGCGGACTGATCGCCCTCGTCGAGTACCAGAAGTAACGGCTTCGGATGGGCTTCGCGCCGCGAAGCCCATCCCGCTCCGGCACATACTCATCTGATGCAGACAGCAAAGATAGAGCTATTGAAAACGATCACATTAGCAGATAGAACAGAGCAACAATCGCGAAGCAAGTTTCAATTTGCAGGAAGGGAATCATCATGTTAAACCGTGCAGCACGCTACATTCTGGCGGCAATTGAGGCGATCATCGGCTGGGAATGGTTGATGTCCGGGGGCAATAAGCTGCTCTCCGGCACGTTCCCCCAGGGTCTGGCCGATACGTTAAATGAAGGCATCAAAAATAATCCCGATGGATGGTACGTTTCGTTCTTACAACAGGCGGTCATTCCGCACAGCGTTCTCTATGGCTACCTGATCGAGTGGTCAGAGGTCGCCGTTGGCATCATCCTGATCGGGGCCGCGCTGGTACTGCTGGGCAAGCCGCGTATGCCGGGAGAGCCACAGCATCACCTGGCAGTGGCGTATAGCATCGCGGCGATTCTCGCGGCAGTAGTAGGCATTATCCATACTGTCAACTTCCACTTCTTCATGGGCGGCTGGGTCATTCCAACCTTTAACCCATCAGATGCTTATGATGAGGGTATCGATCTGGAAGGTCTGCTTCCACTATTCTTACTCGTCATCATCATCTCCAATATTGCCCTTTTGAAAGCCATCACAGGCGCAAAAACGCTCAGGGAGATGATTCATCCAACCCAACCAGTAGTGGAAGAGCAGAAAGCAGCTTAAGCAAAAGGAGCATACCATGTTTCAACGTATTCTTGTACCGCTCGACGGCTCTTCGTGTGCGGAACGGGCGCTGCCCGTCGCCGCTCGAATCGCTCGCGCCACACATGGAAGCATTGTGCTGGCAAGAGCACTGCCCGTTCCCATCGAGGCGAGCTGGTATTCGATGAACTCGCCCCTATTGATGGAAGAAGCCCTGGACCTGGAACTGGATGAGGCGGAACGCTACCTGGCAGAGGTTGTCAATCGGTCTGAACTGGCAGGCATCGAAACCAAAACCCAGATTCTCTCCAGCACCCCGGCTCCATCTATCCTTGCGGCCTCCCACGGGCAGCAGACTGATCTGATTGTGATGTGCAGTCGTGGCACAGCCGGCTTCAAGCGCTGGCTCACAGGGAGCGTGACGCAGAATGTGATGCGCCACAGCCCGATACCAGTTCTGGCCCTGCGTGAGAAATCCAACATATCCGCTTGCTCCTACCCGGACACCTCACGGCCTCTGCACGCCTTCACCACCGTCGTCGCGCTGGATGGCTCACCACGAGCAGAAGAGGCGCTAGTTCCGGCAGCCATACTCACAGCGGCCATTGTGGCACCGGCACGAGGAGGACTGCACCTGACGCGGGTCGTGAAAGTCTCAACCAGCAGCAATAAACACGGCATCGATCAGACAATCCGCGAGCAGGCATTATACGAGGCCAAATGCTACCTGCGCGAGGTTGCCAACCGGCTGTTTGAAGGGCCAGTCGCAAACCTTGACCTCACGATTACCTGGTCGGTAGCAATGGGTGAAGATGTCGCAAAAACGCTCGTCCGCGTCGCGGAACATGGAGAGGACGCGAGAGGAGTACGGGTCTTTGGCGGCTATGACATGCTGGCAATGGCAACGCATGGCAGAAGCGGCATCGAACGCTGGATGCTGGGCAGTGTTACCGAACAACTACTGACCGCCACCACGCTGCCCATGTTTGTCATCCATAGCTCGCAGCCAGCCGTTCAGCCTCGCACTCCGGCAGACACTGCCTCTGTAGAGCAGCCAGCAAGCTGGGTAGGTTTGCTGTAGCGAGCATGGGTTGTAAACACGAAAGCCATGCAGTCGGAGGGAAGTGGAAAGGAGTGCGTTATGAAGAAAGTCATATCGAATCCCTGGAATGTCTCGGAGCGGGACTTTCCAGCAACCGGCACACTCGAAGAACAACTGCGTTTTCTGCTGAACTACGCCATTCTGGCACCGTCGAAGCACAATACGCAGCCCTGGCTGTTTAAAGTATACCAGGACACCATTGAACTTTACACCGATCAGAGCAGAGTGCTCTCGATGGTCGACGCAGAAGGGCGTGAGATGATTATGAGTTGCGGTGCCGCGCTCGCTAACCTGCGTGTTGCCTTGCGCTACTTTGGCTTCTCCTGGCTTATGGAAGTCCCTTCCAAACCGGGCGAAGAACAAATGCTGGCTCGCCTCATCATTGAGAAAGGCGTCGAACCCACTGAGGAGGAACGTAAGCTCTTCTTCGCCATTCCCCAGCGCAGGACAAACCGCAGAGCGTTTAGTAACCGACCGGTTCCAGCGGGCCTGCTTTCCAGGCTGGAAGAGGTTGCCGGAAACGCGGGAACCTCCCTTTCTGTGATAGAAGACGAGGAGCAACGCGCTGACCTCGCAAACCTGATTCTGGCGGCAGACCGCCGACTGTGGACGAGCCAACAGTTTCGCCATGAAATGGCGGAATGGGTTCACAGCAACGAGAGCAACAGTCCCGACGGCATTCCGGAATACGCGCTCGGCAAAGCCGATACCACGTCCTACCTCGGCCCGCTCATACTCCGCTCACTGATCGATCATACTGATAAACAACCGCAGACGCGCACGACTCCCACGCTCGCGGTGCTCTCGACGGTCGCAGATACCTGGTTCGACTGGCTTTCTGCTGGGCTGGCACTGGAGAACATGTTGTTACTGGCTCGTCTCAAAGGCGTCTGGGCCTCCTTCTTTAGCCAGCCGACGGAAGTACCGGCTATGCGCCAGACGCTGCGTACTCTGCTGGGTCGCACGGACTTTCCCCAGATCGTGCTGCGCCTGGGCTACGCCACACGGGTGCAGCCAACGCCGCGTCGCACTGTGGACGACGTGGTACGCTAAAGGGATAGAGACCCAGAAGCGAGAGGAAGTTTGACTAACGCTCAAACTTTCCTCTCGCTTTTTTGTATTTGCCACTTCCAACCATCGTGATACCCCTGTGATTTTTTTGCTCAGCATTTTGATGTTGCCGTGATTTCCGGGCTGTATGCTATCAGTGTCAGATGGAACGAGATATCCGACACGAAAAAAGCACTTTTACGTAAGCAACGTTACATAACAATTACTTCACTGAAAGGAGTGGAGACCATGAAAAATACGATTGCTATTCGCCCAGGAGAGGCGACACAGATCCCTGAACCGCCGATTGCGCGGTTCCTGTTCGCTGACACCCGTATAGCGTGGCTCTGGCTGATTGTCCGGTTGTATGTTGGCTACCAGTGGCTCACCGCTGGCCTGGAGAAACTGACGGGACATGATTACACCATCGGAGCGTCGTTCGGTAAAGCCGCTGGCGCTCCCTGGGTCTTTGATCCTCATGCAGGTGTGGCCCTCAAAGGCTTCATCATGGGAGCGCTGGCGCAGGCCAATGGCCCCTATCCAGCAGTGCAGGGCTGGTACGCGGGCTTCTTACAGAACTTCATCCTGCCAAATGTGGGAGTGTTTACTTACGTCGTCACCTTTGGTGAAGTTTTGGTCGGCATCGGCCTGATCCTCGGTGTACTCACTGGTATCGCCGCCTTCTTCGGTGTCTTCATGAACCTGAACTTCCTGCTGGCGGGTGCAGTGAGCATCAACCCCATCATCGGGTTCCTGGCGATCTTCCTGGTGCTGGCCTGGCGCGTAGCTGGCTACTACGGCGTCGATAGCTACTTGCTGCCACTGCTTGGCACACCGTGGACGGGGACGCTGGCTCGCAAGCGCACATCGAAAGCAGCAGTCGCAACGCAATAGCGATGCAGATATCCAATTAAGAATGCAGATAGCACAAAGCAAGCTCCCGAACGTGTAGGTTCGGGAGCTTGCTTTGTGCTATCTGCATCGTTGGTCTGTCTCGTTGCAACATATCGAACGAGGTGATATCGTTTCCCATAGTATGCACCTTTGCTCGCGAGTTTCTTTTCCTTCAGTGCATCATCAAGACGGAATGAGAGGAGTTGATACCATCAACGATACGTACACCTTCACTCTCGGCTCAGCAAAAGTCTCAATTTTGAATACCGGTGATTTGTGCATTACGCTCTCGGAGATCATGAATGTACCAGAGAGCGAATGGCAAACCGGCTATGCTGATGTGCTTGGACAGCCGCACTTTTTTCCCAGTCAGAGCGTCCATATCGCACTTCCCGACGCCTCGGTGCTGGTCGATGCCAACAACTATGCACTCTCCGCGCCTCCTGGCTATCCCTACACAATGCCGGAGGGCTATCAGCCGCCGCCCGACCTGATAACCCAACTGTTTGAGCGCGGCATTTCCTTGCAAGACATCACTCACGTGATTATTACCCACGCCCATTTCGACCACTACGCCGGAGTCACGCGAGAGCACGAGGGGATATATGTTCCCAGCTTCCCCAATGCGCGCTACTACCTGGGCAAAGCCGATTGGGAATACACCGAAACACAGGAGGCGTTGCGCGACCCGGACTCCGTCGATAGCCGGACATTTGGTGTACTTCAGCGTGCCGGGCTGTTAGAACTGGTGGAAGGCAACCAGGATATCACGCCGCAGGTGCGCGTTATTGCCACACCCGGCGAGAGTCCTGGTCACCAGATTGTGCGCGTCACATCAGAAGGCCAGACGCTCTATTGCCTGGGCGACCTCTATCACCACCCCGTTGAGGTGGAACACCCGGCCTGGATGTCGCAGTGGGATGACGCAGCTACCAATATCGCCAGCCGTTCCGCGCTGGCCGAGGCTGCTGTGGCCGAAAACGCCTTGCTCGTCGCCGCCCACATTCCGGCCATTGGTCGCCTTGAGCGTACCACAAGCGGTTTCCGCTGGGTGAGCGTCGAATAAGAGCAGCATCACCACTTGTTCCAGTGCGTGATGGAATCCATATCTTTACGGGGGGCAGGTTTGAAATCTGTTCCCAGTGTATAGGCTACGGGGATGAGCGCGGCCTGCGTCACCTTTTCGTAGGGAATGCCGAGCGCTTCTGCTGCCTCCTGCTCATAGAAGAGATGGATGGTCGTCCAGGTCGTCCCCAGGCCGCGTTCGCGAGCGGCCAGCATAAAGCTCCAGGCGGCAGGCAGAATCGATCCCCAGAAGCCTGCCTGCTCCTGGCCCGGCTTGCCATCCACTCGCCCCCACATACACGGCAAGAGCAGCACTGGTGCCTCGTGCATGTGCTCGGCCAGGTAATCAGAAGAGCTTCTCACCCTGGAAAGCGTTTTCTCCTGTTCAGGAGGCAGCGAACCGGGTTTATAGGCGGACGCGGTGATTTGACGGTACACCTTGTATCCTTTGCGGTAAATATCCCCCAACGCTTTGCGCTGCGCTTCGTCGGTCACAACCACGAAGTGCCAGCCCTGCCTGTTGCCCCCTGTTGGAGCCTGCACAGCCAGTTCCAGGCATTCGCGGATCACTTCTGGTTCGACAGGACGCGAGAAATCCAGGCGCTTGCGTACCGAGCGCGTCGTTGACAGCAATTCATCCGGTGTCAGGTTCAGTTCGTCCATCGTCTTCTCTCTTTCAGAACGTTATGTTTCGTTTTCGGGCAGCGGCTGCCAGGACGACTCTCGCCAGTCGAGTCGCCGACGCACACGAGAAGTGTCTATCTGTGGCATATGCTGCTCCACCAGCGTCACAGTCTCGCGCACCAGTTCCTCCGCCTGCCCTGCTGCTGATACCATATCCATCGAGAAGATGGCATCAAGACGGTCCGCAAGATGCGCTGGCGCAAGCTCCAACTGCGCCGCGAAGCGATGCAGGCGTTTGAACTGAAATGGAGAGTAGTAGCAGCGATTGAGGCCAGCCAGCGTCCCAAGCAGGTGCTGCGCAATGTCAACCAGCATCTCGTGTACCCATATTGTAGCATCTCGAACGGCGAGGCGCTCTTGCAACCCCCACAGTGGAAAGAAGGTCAGGTAGTGGTTGACCATCGCCTCCGCCAGGGCATCGGGGTACGCCTTGAGCTTTGCCTGCCAACCGCGAATCAGTGGCTCCCCGTACAGGGGTACAGCTTCAAGCAGCCCACCAAAAGCTTTCTGAAGTGGCGATGTCACATCCAGTTGTTCCAGCACCGTCGCCATGTCGCGCTCCCAATTGGCAACGGTTGTGTGAACAAACTGGCACTCTACGCCATGCACCTGGTAGGTTTCCAACGTCCCTTCCTCGCTCGGTTCCCTTAACAACATGCGCTCCTGCCCCTGATTGCGACGATAGGAAGCCAACAATTCTTCCTGTGAAGGCAGCGTATCATAGTAAATAATCATATCCAGGTCGGAATAGAAGTCGCTCACCCCTTCAGCAGACGAGCCGGTGACAATAATCGCTCTGGCAGCGGGACGGGAGGCATACAGCCGGGCGTTGCGGCGAGCCAGTGCCAGCAAAAATTGGCTCGCCTGATTGGTCTGTTCTTCGTTCACAATCTTTTCCTCGCTCAATGTATAGAAGCATTCAGTCTGGCACCATGCGCCCATAGTATCATCTCCATACGGATGAGCGCAATGCTTGCGCCTGCGGCGCTTACCGGTGATTGGTAGATGAGGGTTGGCGACCGAGCCTGTCACCTCACCACCAATCACCCGAATCGGCTTGCCTGTGAGCCTGGATGAGAGAACAAGCTCCTTCTCGATAGCCCTGTCAGCGGCCCTATTGCTGTATGGGCCACCCACTGTGAAGTGATACAATGAAATACGTTTCTTGAACAATCCTGGAGGAATGGAGCAAACCTATGTCCAGCGCCGCTTCGCGTGTTGCCACCTTTGGCACCACTATTTTTACCGAGATCAATCAGCTCGCGCAACAGTATCAGGCTCTGAACCTGGGACAGGGCAAGCCTGATTTTGATACGCCGCCGGATATCATCCAGCACCTGGTGCAGGC
>DASTKE010000103.1:0-3653 GCA_035716105.1 Ktedonobacteraceae bacterium
GCGTTTGTGGCTCTGCACAGGGAGCAGGCGTTTCCAGGATCGTGTTGATACGCTCAAGTGCCGCCTTACCCTCCATCGCTGCATGGCGTTGGATGCCCAGTTCGCGCAGTGGCCGGTAAAACTCCGGGGCCAGGAGCAGCACGAGGAAGGCGCGCGCAAAGGAAATGTTGTCGTTCAACAAGCGTACACCCAGCATGACCGCAACCAGCCCGATGGCGGCGGCAACCATGAATTCAAGCACCATGCCCGATAGGAAGGCGACACGCAGCATTTTGAGCGTGCGCTGGCGCAAAGCGTCGCTTACACGGGCGACGCGCTTGCCCGCCGCCTCGCTCCTGCCAAAAAGTTCCAGGGTGAGCAGTCCCTGGATGGCATCGAGAAAGTGGGCGCTCATGCGCGAAAGCGCGAGCCACTGGCGCTGCACGTGTTGCTCTGCATAGCTGCCGACCAGCACCATCAGCAGCGGGATAACCGGGCCGGTGATGAAGAGCAGCAGCGCGCTCAACCAGTCGAATGAGAGAATAAAGGTAATAATCAAGAGCGGGGTCAGGACGGAAAAAGCCAGTTGGGGCAGGTAGCGGCTCACATAGGCATCCAGCCGTTCGATGCCCTCGCCAACGGCGTTGACCAGTTCGCCCGTGGCTTCGCCCTTGCAATAGGCCGGTCCCAGGCGCAGCAGGTAGGCAAAAACTCGTTCCCGCAGCTCCGCCTTCACCCGAATTGCCGCCTGCCGCGCCATCACTTCTCTGCCCCAGACCAGTCCCGCGTGCAGCAGGATTGCCGCCAGCAGCAGAAAGAGCAGTTCGCCAACCTGCGCGAGGCTCCGATGAAGCAAGAATACACGGTTCACAATCTCACTAAGAAAGCTCATTTGAGCGATGAGTACTAGAGCACCCAGGATACCCGGCACGATGGTGAGCAAAAGCGGCAAACGCACTCGCCTCACCTGCTGGAAAAGTATCTTGTTCATTCACTCCGTCACTTTCAAGGACAACATTACTCCTCATCAGAAAAAACTTCAAAATTTTTCGCTATCGATAGAGATTATAAGCGGCGTGGAAAGGAAAAAGAAATAGGCTCTTCATTCCTGGAGAGGAAGCCAGATGTCGTAGGGGCGATGCCTTGTGCTCGCCCGTGATGGTCCCTCTTAGAGACGCGGGCGAGCACAAGGCACATTCGTTGATACTAAATAGGAGAATCGGCGAAAAAGAGGGGGCCAAAAAGGAGGTGTTCTTGCACAAGCAGGAGAGATGGGAGACAATCCTTTGCAGATTTTGAACCATCACGAAAGGATTGTGCTCCATGACTCATGATAGCGCATCGACACAACAGGTTTCCGTTTGCCAGCCAGCCGAGCAAGTGCTGGCGTTTCTGCACGAATTGCTGCGTCCCTTGCCCGGCCAGGATGAGGAGTCCGCGGCCCCGCGTCGACGCGCACGGCCCAGAGAACTGCAGTCCGATCACCTCTGGTTCGCCATGCTGGTGGCCATCCTGCGTGGCTTCACTGGCTTTGCCAGCGTGTGGCGGCTTATCACCTGGACCGGAGTCGGCTCCTTCCCGCTGCTGGATCTGACCCGAGCTGCGGTACGCAAACGCTTGTTACACACCGATCTCTCCGGCTTGCACGATCTGCTCAGCCGCGTCAGTGCCGCGCTGCTGCTCTGGACCCGTCAGGCAGTCGATGAGAGTCTGGCTCCCTTTGCCCACACGATCCTGGCTCTGGATCAAAGCACGCTGGATGCCGTTCGGCGCACCTGCCAGGATGTGCGGCAGGAAGAGCAGGACAGCCCACGCTTGCTGGTGGGCAAATTGGCGGGTCTTTTCGATGTGCGGCGACAACAGTGGGTGCGTTTGCTCTTCCGAGAGGATGTCTTTGCTAATGAAAAGCAGTTCGTGGAAGACCTCTTCGGGGGCATCCAACCGGGAAGCCTCATCCTGGCAGACCTGGGCTATTTCAGCTTCCCCTGGTTTGACTGGCTCACTGATCAGGGATGCTTCTGGCTCTCGCGGCTGCGCGAAAAAACCTCCTACCGCATCGAGCATGTCTTTGTGCGCCAGGGATCGACGCTGGACGCCCTCATCTGGCTGGGAGCCCATCGCGCCGATGGGGCCAAACACCTGGTGCGCTTGATCCAGTTCGAGCAAGGGGGTCTCTCTTACCGCTACATCACCAATGTCTGCGATCCCCAGCTCTTAAGTATGAGTGAGGCCGCTCGTCTCTACGCTCGGCGCTGGGATATCGAACTGGCGTTTAAAGCGCTCAAAGGCGAGTTGGGCCTTCATCTGTGGTGGTCGAGCCATCCCATCTTGGTGCTCGAACAACTCTTTTGTGCGCTCATTCTGGCCCAGGTGTTGCACGCCTTGCATCTGCAGGTGGCGGCCCAGGCCGGAGTCGATCTCTTTGATGTGTCCTTACCCGTGCTGGTCAAACTGTTGGCCTCGGCTCCGGCCCGTTCCACCAGCGAAAGCCTCATTGCCTTGTTGCTTCGCAAGGGCCGCGAGCAAGGACTGCTTCGTCCTTCTCGACGCTATCTGCCCGTGGTTCCGGCGCTGCTCCAGTCCTACACTCCAGCCCCAGCTGATCTGCTGAGCATCAGAAAGGAGCACTACGCCCAGCGCAAATGCCAGCCACGCTCCCAGCGTGCCTGTTTCCAGCCTCGCTTTTGTTCGTTCTTTGTGATTTAGTATCAACCAATGGCACAAGGCATCGCCCCTACGACTTGCTGTGCAAAGACGGAGACTCAGAAATATTGCCACTAGCGAACGAGCTTCAGACAAGGTACAATAGCATTTTAGCAAAGGGTATTTCCGAGCAAGATAGAAAGGGACGAGGCGATGACAACGACAGAAACCATACCGTATAACGCAATTGTAATCGGATCGGGGCAGTCCGGTGGGCCGCTCTCGACGGCGCTAGCAAAAGCTGGACGCAAAACGGCGATCATCGAGCGGGTTCATGTGGGAGGAACTTGCATCAACGAAGGCTGCACTCCCACCAAAACAATGGTTGCCAGTGCTCGCGTCGCGTATCTGGCCCGGCGCGGAGCCGACTACGGCGTGCATACCGGCCCTATCACGGTGGATATGACCAGAGTGAGGAAACGCAAACGCGATATTGTCGAGAGCTTCCGCAGCGGCAGCGAGCGCAGGATCAAGGAAACCCAGGGCGTTGATCTGCTGATGGGCGAGGCGCGCTTTATTGAGCCGCACACACTCGAAGTTCGCATGAATGGTGGAGGCGTGCGTCATCTGACTGCTCCCACTATTTTTATTAATGTGGGCTGCCGACCATCGGAGCCAAAGGAACTGGAGCATATCTCGACGTTGGATTCAACCTCGATCATGGAACTGGGCAGTGTGCCGGAGCATCTGCTTGTGTTCGGTGGCGGCTATATCGGGCTGGAATTTGGGCAGATGTTTCGTCGCTTTGGCAGTGATGTAACGATTATCCAGCGTGGCGCGCAACTGCTGTCCCGCGAAGACGACGATGTGGCGGAAGAAGTGGCGAAGATTCTACGCGAAGACGGCGTCGAGGTGCTGCTCAAAACCACCTTGCTGCACGCCGAACAGCAAGAGGATGGCCGCGTTCAGATGACCGTGCGCACACCGGAGGGAGAGCGCGTGTTGACCGGCTCGCACGTGCTGTCGGCAGC
>DASTKE010000104.1:0-12644 GCA_035716105.1 Ktedonobacteraceae bacterium
CCTGCGACCCACGCTCTCCTTCTCCTTCAAAAGTGGCTCGCTTGCGAGCCTGCCTGGCAAGAATGGCAGAGTTCGTATATAATAGCTGAAGCATACAGAAAAATCTTTTATGCAAAGGAGACGTTTCCATGTCAGAAGACAATCAAGATCAGGTTCCTCCTCCTGACGACGCATCAGGCGGCGATGCAAGCGGTACGCAAGATCAGAATAGCGGAGCTAGCGGAGAGCAGCCCGGCACTGGCGAGTCTCAGGCCCAATCTCAGCCTACTCAGGGCAGCGCTGCTGATGGAGGTCAAGATGCAGGCGCTGCTGCATCAAATCCGGCTCAGCCTCGAAGATTTGGCAATCCTCTGGCCGCGGTTGGACATTTTTTTGCGAATATTGCGCACCCGATTCACCCGAATACGCCATTTCAGCCTTTGCCCGCGCCGACGGGCAGCGCGCCCTACCATCTCTCGCTCGAAGCGGTGCTGCCTGCCGAGCAGGTAGCTACTATCCGCGCAGCGGAGCGACTGATGTTTCATACCGCTGGAGATACCGGTGGCATTAAGTCTCCGCAGCCGCAGAAGATTGTCGCCGACCACATGACCTCTGACTACCAGGTGACTGACGCGACAGCGCGCCCGGCGTTCTTCTATCATCTGGGGGATGTGGTCTACTTCACCGGTGAGGGAATCGAGTACTTCAACCAGTTCTACGATCCCTACGATCATTATCCATCGTGCATTTTTGCCATCCCCGGCAATCACGATGGAGATATCATGCCGGACTCAGACCCGTCGCTGGCGGCATTCGTGCGAAATTTCTGCACGACGACTCCTGCCATTACGAAAGATGCTGGCGAGGCCCATCGCGACTCCATGACGCAGCCCAATGTCTACTGGACATTAGAGGCACCGTTTGCGACGATCATTGGTCTGTACTCAAACGTGCCGGAAGGGGGCAAGTTCGACGATACGCAGATTGCCTGGTTCGAGTCAGAACTGGCGAACGCGCCAACTGATAAAGCCCTGCTTCTGGCTGTCCATCATCCGGCGTATTCCGCTGACCAGTATCACGCTGGCAGCAAATACATCCAGCAGGTGCTTGAGCAGGCATTCACAAAATCTGGCCGCGTGCCGGATGCTGTTTTTAGTGGCCACGTCCATAACTACCAGCGCTTCACTGCTAGCTTCAACGGGCGCGATGTTCCCTTTCTCGTAGTGGGTGCTGGCGGCTACTGGAACCTGCACTCGATGCAAAAAGGCCAGGACGGCAATGCCTTACTGGCTCCCCTCGCATTTCCTGAATTAGGAGTGACGCTGGAAAGCTTCTGTGCTGATCATCACGGCTATATGCAGGTGGAAGTGACGCCCCAGACGCTGAAAGGGGAGTACTACTCCGTGCCACGACCGCAAGAGTCATGGAGCGCTCCGGCGAAACTCATTGATTCCTTCACGCTCGACCTGCAAACCCATCACCTGGTGATCCCCACTGTGCAAAATACATAATGTTTTCTATCATCCTGGCCTGTTCGGTTTTTTTCTTATGCCGAGCAGGCCAGGATGATAGAGATACAAGAGTTATCTCAGCGCATGGCGTTTCTGGGGTAGCGCGAGTCGTATTCCTGGGGAGCCAGCACATCCTGTATCTGGATGGTCTTGCCACGCTGTGGACTGACCGAGATCATGGCGATGGGCGTTTCGAGCAGTTCTTCCAGACGTTTGAGGTAGTTTTTGGCTTCGACGGGCAGTTGATCGTAGGAACAAATGCCGGTTGTACTGGTCTGCCAGCCCGGCATCTCCTCGTAGACCGGTTCACAGGCGGCCAGGTCGTTGAGATTCGCGGGCAAACTGTGAATGGTTTTGCCGTGCAGTTGATACGAGGTGCAAATCTTGATGGTGGGAAAACTATCGAGCACATCGAGTTTGGTAATCACTGCCGCGTCCAGCCCGTTGAGATGGGCAACGAAGCGCCCGGCCACAGCATCGAACCAGCCACAGCGCCGCTCCCGGCCCGTATTTGTGCCATATTCGTGACCGATCTGACGCATCTCATCGCCCGTCGCGTCAAACAGTTCTGTTGGCATGGGACCGCTACCAACGCGAGTTGTATAGGCTTTGTAGACACCTACGACGCGATCAATTGAGCGCAGCGGCAGTCCGGCTCCGCTGGCGGCGTTGGCAGCCAGTGTGGAGGAGGAGGTCACATATGGGTAGGTGCCAAAGTCGATGTCGAGCAATGCTCCCTGCGCGCCCTCAAGCAGAATCGTGTTGTGCTCAAATAGGGCTTCGTGCAGCATAGAGGAGGTATCGGCAATGTACGGGCGTAGCTTCTGCCCATAGCTGAAGTATTCGCCGTGAATCTCTTCAAGAGAGAGTGGAGGATGTCCGTAAATCTGGGTAATCATGCGGTTCTTTTGCTGCAAAATGGTGGAAAGTTTGGCGCGGAAGGTATCGACATCAAGCAAATCGGCCATACGAATGCCAGTACGAGCGTGTTTGTCGACGTAGGCGGGGGTGATACCTCGCTGAGTGCTGCCAATCTTGTCAGCTCCCCTGGCCTCTTCCTCCAGCCGGTCGAGCAAGAAATGGTAGGGCATGACGACATGCGCCCGTTCACTGATACGCAGGTGAGAAATATCCACTCCCTGCTTCTGAAGTTCCTCCATTTCCGCCAGCAAGCCTTTGGGGTCGACGACGACGCCATTACCAATGATACAAGTTGTGTTGGGGTAGAGAATGCCCGAAGGGACGAGCCGGAAGGAAAATTCGCCCTTCTCATGCACTACGCGGTGGCCAGCGTTGCTGCCACCTTGATAGCGTACGACATAATCCGCGCTCATCGACAATTCGTCAACAATCTTACCCTTGCCCTCGTCGCCCCACTGCGCGCCGATGACTGCTACTACCACCATAGAAATGCCTTTTCCCTTTCTGGCTCTTGCTTGGTCTATTGCAACAGTACCCGAACTTCTCCTGTATTGTCAATCGTTAATGCTGCCCAATGTAATCGAGCAGTAACTGGTCGGTAATTTGTTCGATGGGGGCGCGGTCGTCGGTAAAGACGATGCCCCCATCGGGATGTGCCTGTGTGACCACAGGTAGTACCTCGTTTGCCACCTGCCCCATCACGCTCGAAGGCGCGAACTGTTCCATGTTCTGGCGGAATGTGGACACGGATGTTGGCTGCACCGTTGCCATCACCTCGGTGTTGATTGTCCCAGGTACGTTAAACGTGTAGACGCTGGGAAATACCGCGCTCATCGTGTTCACAAACGCCTGCACCAGGCGATAATCATGCTCGGTATGACCCGTATTGAGCACGACGACGCCTGTTGGTGACAGGTGAGAGCGGATGGCCGAAAAAAACTCACGGGTCGTGAGTTGAAACGGAATATACGGTTGTTGAAACGCATCGATAGCGATGAGATCGTACTGGGCGTGTGTGGTATCAACGAAGGTGCGCCCATCCTGCACATAGACGTGCAGGTTTGGCTCGTTCATACCAAAATATTTTTGTCCCACGTTGATAATCGCCGGGTCAATCTCCACGCCGTCTATGGGTACTGGCCCGTAAACTTTTGTAAACTGGTGCGCAATCGTGCCAGCCGCGAGGCCGATGATGCCAACGCGGTGCAACTGCTGCGGCTTGAAGCCCGCGTTGAAGTAGGGCGCGGAAAGAAAATAATCCCAGTACCAGCCGGTCAGGACGGTATTGGGATTGGGATAATACACGGAGTGAATGGCATCACCTTCGTTGAGTTCTAACTCTCGCGTGCCATCGGGCAGTTGTATGACCTGAATATAGTTGTAGAGCGATTCTTGCTCGTAGATCAGGCCAGAGACCTCTTTGAGCGGTCCCAGCGGCAGTGCCAGCGCGACGAGTACGAGCGCGAAGGCTGGTCGCCAGCGCCAGCGCAGGCCCCAGAGCGAAGCGGCGAAGAGCAGCACGCCGAAGATCAGCAGGGTGCGGCGCACGCCAAAGGTTGGGATGAGCCAGAGCACCGGCAAGAATGCTCCCAGGATGCTGCCCAGGGTCGAGATGGCGTAGAGCGAGCCGCTGGAGCGTCCGCTCTGCCCCACATCTTTGGTTGCCAGCCGTATCGCGAATGGCGAGACGAGGCCGAGCAACGTGACGGGTACCGCAAAGAGCAGGATGGTGCCGAGCAGCGAACTGAGGAAGATGCTGACGGAAACCTGTTGCAGTCCAGTAATCGACCAGGTGAGAATGCTCTGGCTGATAAATGGCAGCAGCGAGATGGAAAGAGCGGCTATAGCCGTAATGCCGCAGAGCAACCGGGGCGAGGGATGGCGGTCAGCAATGCGTCCGCCGACGAAGTAGCCGACAGTGAGGTAGAGCAAGATCATGCCGATCAGATTAGCCCAGATGAAAAGTGAGGTGCCGAAATACGCTCCCAGCAGGCGGGATGCGCACATTTCAAGCGCAAGACTGGTCATGCCGCCGATGAAGACCAGCACGATGAGCGAATATTTCACCATGCCTCCATGCTAGGATGTCGTCTGCTGGAACTGGAACCGGTTCAGCATAACCTCAAAGTATTGCGTGTTCACGGTCGCATAGAGATTCTGTGGCGCTTGCAGTTCGATGATGTAGGCTTTCCCCTGGTGGACGGTGGCATAGACCGCGACCTGTTCCACCGCGTTATTCTGTTCTGCATTCTGGTACGTCACTACCTCATAAGTCCAGGTCTCGCCGCCAATCGTTGTCGTGGTGGAAGCTGACGCGGGCGTGGTGACAGTATAGCCGGGTTTGCTGGCAAAATTTGCTTGCAGGTCGTTATTCACCAGCGTGCTTGCCGAACTGGTGGTTGCGCCGGGCGTCTTGAAGGCGGCGTACTCATCCGGCTGGGCTGGATTGACGAATTGTACTCCTGTGCCATCCGCTGTTTGTCCCTGGTTCCATCCATTTGGAAACTCAACAAGAAAGCCATTGTTCGTACATGCTGTACTACACCAGGAAAAATTTGCATCGGGCGCGGGTGTCGGTGCCACGGTGGGCGTCGGTGCTGTTGTTGGCGTTGGTGCCACGGTGGGTGTTGGACTTGGTATGGCTGTCGGCGACGGTGCGGCTGTCGGCGCGACCGTAGGTGTAGCGGCAGCTTTGGGCGAATGACCCCGCGTCAAATACAGCGTGCCAAAGGCGATGGCGGCGAGCAGCGCGATCACGAGAAAAACGCAGGCGATAATCAGCGCGGTATTATTTTGTTTCTCCGGTGGAATAATCTTCGAGCCACCTCTGAAGTTGGCATCGGAGGAGAAGCCCGGTGTTTGCGGATAGGATGTGCCGCCGTATGGTCCCGGCTGGTATGGCTGTCCTGGCGGCATCTGTGGCGCTTGCTGGCCAAACTGGCCTGTTCCTGCCGCCCCTGGATAGCCTCCCTGCACAGGTGTACCGGCAAAATTCTGTTGCCCATATCCCCCCGGATAGTTTTGTCCACCGGTTGAATCTGGCACCGTTGGTATGGCTTCGGTCGCATCCTGGTAGAAGCTGGTTGGCTGGTGTGGCACAGACGGCCACGCTGGCGAAGGCGATTGCGGTTGTACAGGTGCTTGACCGGACAGAAGCGAACTGGAGGGAGATGGTGATGGTACCCCCTGACCATACGGAACGGTCGGAGGCAGAACACCAGATTGAGCGCCATTGCCGTTATATGAACCAGTTGGAGACTGCGTTCCTGGCCTGTTCGTGTTGAAGGTATTAGAGTAGCCACTGCGCGGTGAAGGAGTATTCACCATTTCGGTTGGGTGCGCCGGAGGCATATTGGGGGTACCACATTGCCCACAAAACGCCTCATTCGGGCCGACCTCATTTCCGCACTTCGGGCATTTCATCGCCAAATCCTCTTCCTGGTTCTATTTGTTGCTCGATAGCCGTAATCGCACGCCTCATGCGTTCCTTACGTCTCGCTCATTATAACGCATCTGACCGCGTATGACTACCCTCTCATCTGAATGTCTTAGCATGAGCTAGCGCGTTTCGTCCAGCTTCGCATCGCTGGTCTGCTCATATAATAGAACGGGAATCTCCTGCAATCCATCGCGCTCGTAGTGATGATAGGCTATGGTCGAACAACTGGCAAAGCTGCCGGGAGGTGGGAAATCAGCTTTCCGAAATGGTCCGCTGATGATAAGCCAGACCCAGGGAATCGCCTGCTCGACATTGACGCGCTGCATATTCTTCCGGTCGGTCTCGCTGGCTCTCGGAAAGCCCGTGGGATGGCTATGATAGACGCCGATTACCTGACCGGGATGCTCAAGTTCAAAGGCCAGTAAATCTTCGGGCGCAAACTCAAAGTAGACTGGTGATGCATGGGTATTTTTCAGGGGATGGGCTGCTTCGACCTGCCAGTTCCCACCTGCATCAATCGTTCCGGTCAGCAGTCCACATGCCTCGATACTGGAACGTTCATAAATATCACGCAGCACCACTTCCTGCGCCTGGATACTCAGTAGCAGCTTCGCATGACTCTGTTTTCGCATTTGCGTTTATCGTACCTTCTTCTCGTTTGTCTTCCATCAATACATTTTTACGAGGTGTAGATATCCACCTTTCTTTTGCCGTAGGAGAGCAGGTCTCCGCCATATTCGCCGCTTTCGTAGAACAGGTTGGCGACGAGGCCCGTCCAGCCGGTCTGGTGGCTTGCACCGAGGCCAGCACCATTGTCGCCGTGAAAGTACTCGTAGAACAGCAGCAGGTCGCGCCAGTACGGGTCTTGCTGGAATTTCTCGATGCCGCCATGCACGGCGCGGCGTCCCTGCTCATCGCGCAGGAAAATGTGCGTCAAGCGGTGGGAAAGTTTTCCGGCCACCTCTTCCAACGTCATCAGATTGCCCGAACCTGTCGGAAACTCTATCTTGAAGGTATCGCCGTAGAAGTGGTAGAACCTGTGCAGCGCGCCAATAATCAGGTAGTTGAGCGGGAACCAGATCGGCCCGCGCCAGTTGGAGTTGCCGCCGAAGAGAGGAGTATTCGACTCCGCGGGTTCGTAGTCGACGCTATGCTCGATCCTATCTATCATTATGGTATATGGATGATCCTTGTGATAGCGCGAGAGGGCGCGCAGGCCATAGTCGGACAAAAACTCACTCTCATCGAGCATGATCTTCAGAACTCCTGGCAACCTTTTATTATTGACAATAGCGAGCAAAATATGGTTATTGTGGTTCTCGTCCGTGGAAATTTCTTCAATGTGCTCGTTTATGTCCGACCAGTTGTCGATGAACCACTGCATCCGGCGTTTGAAGCTGGGCAATTGGTCGAGCAGGTCGGATTCCAGAATGGAGATGGCGAAGAGTGGAATCAGCCCAACCATCGAGCGCACTCTGAGCGGGATGTGCGTCCCATCTGCGTTATGCAGCACATCGTAGTAAAACCCATCTTCCTCATTCCACAGTTGCAAGCCGTCTGGACCCATCTCATTCATGGCGTGCGCGATGTAGACGAAGTGCTCGAAGAATTTGCTGGCGATATCGCTGTAGTCAGGGTTATCGCGAGCCAGTTCCAGGGCGATGGTCAGCATGTTCAGACAGTACATGCCCATCCAACTGGTGCCATCCGACTGTTCCAGGTGGATACCATTGGAGAAAGGCGTGTTGCGGTCGAACACACCTATATTGTCCAGGCCCAGAAAGCCGCCCTGGAAGACGTTTTGTCCTTCGTAGTCTTTGCGATTGACCCACCAGGTAAAATTGAGAAGCAGCTTTTGAAACACCTTTTCAAGAAATGCGCGGTCTCCCTGACCCGTCATCTGTTTATCAAGCTGGTAGACGCGGTAAGCTGCCCAGGCGTGGACAGGCGGGTTGACATCGCTGAAGGCCCATTCGTAGGCCGGTATCTGCCCGTTGGGGTGCATATACCATTCACGCAACAGCAAGATCAGTTGTCCCTTTGCAAAATCGGGGTCGATGAGCGCGAAGGTGGTGCAGTGGAACGCCAGGTCCCAGGCGGCATACCAGGGATACTCCCACGTGTCGGGCATGGAGATCACATCAGAATTGTACAGGGTCGTCCATTCGTGGTTGCGCCCTTTTAGCCGTTGTGGTGGAGGGGGTGGCTGTGCAGGGTCTCCGGCCAACCAGGTTTTAAGATCATAATAGTAAAATTGCTTGCTCCACAACATGCCTGCGAACGCCTGTCGCTGCACACAGGCCGCGTCTGTGGAAAGACTATCAGGAATCACGGTGGCATAAAATTCGTCGGCTTCCTGGATACGCTGCTGAAAGAGCGCTTCAAACGTTTCACCAAAGGGCAGAAGCTCACCCGGCGCTTTATCGCTCAGACGAAATTGTAGTGTGCGCGACTCACCTGCCGCCAGCGTCAGATGGTAGTGAGCAGCAACCTTTGTTCCCACCTGCGCCGGGTTGATCGCCTCCTGCTTACCCTGCACGATATAGTCGTTAATGCCATCTTTGACGTAGGGACTGGCATTCTGCGCTCCATAGAGCCGTTGAAGATTGGTCTCATTCTCGGTAAAGAGCAGGGTGGGCAGTCCATCACAATACAACCAGCGCTGCCCATAGTAATCCTGCGCTGCTTTGATGATTGTGTAGGGGTGCGCGGTCGACGAGATTTGAGGCTCTTCCCGCTTGAGCAGTGGACGCGGCACGTTGGCCTCCCAGGACCAGGTATTGCGAAACCAGAGCGTGGGCAACAGGTCTAGCTCAGCTGTTTCAGGTCCGCGATTGATAGCAGTGATGCGCACAAGGATATCTTCTGCATTGGCCTTTGCATATTCAACAAAGACATCAAAATAGCGGTTTTCATCGAACACGCCTGTATCGATCAGTTCATATTCGGGATCATTGCGCATGCGCTGCCGGTTTACTTCTACCAGTTGCGCATAGGGATATGCCGCCTGAGGATATTTATACAGGCTTTTCATATAGGCATGGGTTGGCGTATTATCCAGGAAGTAGTAATATTCCTTGACATCCTCACCGTGATTGCCCTCTTCGCCATTGAGGCCAAACAGTCGCTCTTTCAATATGGGATCATGTCCATTCCAGAGCGCCAGGGCGAAGCAGATATACTGGTGACGATCGCAGATACCAGCGATGCCATCCTCTCCCCAGCGATAGGCTTTTGAACGCGCCTGGTCATGGGGCAGGTAATCCCAGGCGGTGCCATTGGGGCTATAATCCTCGCGTACCGTTCCCCATGCCCGTTCGCTGATATACGGCCCCCAGCGCTTCCAGTACACCGTCCGCTGGCGATCCTGTTCCAATCGTTCATGTTCAGCAGTCATACGTCAATTCTCCTACACACAATAATTGCTTCAGTAAAGATATCATACATTGTACCAGAGATTTTTGCTGAATGGAGTACAAGCAGGTTAGAGATATCCTACCAGGTTAGACATCTCCTTGACCACGCTTTATCTAGCCCCTATACTAATCATAAGCAAAAACACGTCCATGTATCCTACAGAAAGCGATAGTAAAGAAACTGATGCCTCTCACTGCACAGAAACTCCAGGTACGTATTGCCGAATTGGGCATGACCCTTGCAACTGCTCCCACATTTCTCACTTCCGTCTTTGTAGCACCCGCCATCGGGCCGATGACTCCACCACCAGCGAGAGATGATGAAGGCTGGTTGCCGGTGGAAGCGGGCCAACTATGGGGATTAACGCATGGAACAAGCTGGCTGGCGACAACGTTATCGGTGCCGAAACAGGCGGCAGGGCAACTTGCCGTCTTGCGCTTGCTCTGGGACATGCCTACCGAAGATAGTCTGCTGCGGCTGTTGGAGGCGACTGCTTACCTGGATGGACGCGCTATTGGCGGCTTTGACTCGAAGCACCGTGAGTTAGTTCTGCCCGAAAGAGCCTGTGATGGACAGACACATGAACTGGCGATACAGGTCTATACGCGCAATCCCATGCCGTTTGGGGGTCTGACGCTGCACACGCGCTACGAGACTATCTGGCAGCTCTATCATATGATGCAGACATTGTTGGAGGTCTACGCCGTCCTGCAAGAGCGCGACATTGCTCGCCATGTTCTGTTGGAGCGGCTCAACACTGCCTACAACATGCTGGATCTGCGCCGGGGATGGCAGAGTGTAGAGTTTTATCGCTCAGCCGGTGAAGCGCTCGCGTACCTGCAAGCGCAGATGAGAGATGAGCATGTTGGAGGTGAACGCCCGCACGTACTTGTGAATGGACACGCGCACCTCGATGTCGCGTGGCAGTGGCCCTACTGGCGCACGCGGCAAAAGATTGCGCACACGGTCTCTAATGTCCTGGCCTTGATGGAACGCTACCCCTATTATTACTACAGTCAGAGCCAGCCGCAGTTGCTGCAATGGCTCAAAGAAGATGTGCCGGAGATGTATGCGCGAGTCAAGCAGCGTGTTGCCGAGGGACGTTTTGAGCCGGTGGGCGCGATGTGGGTTGAGGCCGACTGCAATCTGACTTCAGGTGAATCACTGGTGCGCCAGATTCTGCATGGGACGCGCTTCATGCAGCAGGAGTTTGGCCTCACGCCCAGATTGATCTGGCTGCCCGATGTGTTCGGTTATAGCGCGGCTATGCCACAGATCATGCGGTGCGCGAACATTCATACCTTCATGACGACCAAGATTAGTTGGAACCAGTTTAATCGGTTGCCCAGTGATACGTTTCGCTGGCGTGGTATCGATGGCTCCGAAGTGCTGGCGCATTTTATTACCGCGCCCGATGTGCATGAGACTGTCACCTATTACACCTACAATGGGCCGCTGCGTCCCGAAGGCGTAATTGGAACATGGACAAATTACCGCCAGAAGGACATCAACGATCAACTGCTGTACCTTGCCGGTTGGGGTGACGGTGGTGGTGGCCCCAGCGAGCTTCAGTTGGAGCGCGTCCCGATTATGGCTGACCTGCCCGATTTTCCAACGGTGAGTATGGGCCGCGCCGACGAGTACTTTGAGCAACTCTATAAGCGCGTGTGGCACAATCCGCACCTGCCAACATGGGCGGGTGAGCTATACCTGGAGTATCATCGAGGCACCTATACCTCGCAGGCGCGCACCAAGCAGGCCAACCGGCGCTCCGAACTGCTCTACCGCGATGTTGAACTGCTCAACTGCTGGGCCAGTCTCTACGCTATGCCCTCGCGTCAGCAGCGTCTGAACGAGGGCTGGCGACTCATCCTGCTCAACCAGTTTCACGACGTGTTGCCCGGCTCTTCCATCCACGAGGTTTACGAGGATACAGAGCGTATCTACGCCGAGGTGCGCACCATTGGTGAGGAGATACAGGATGAGGCATTGACTGTGCTGCGCCAGCGCTTGAACGTGGGCAGCAACCAACTGCTCTTGCTCAATACGCTGCCCTGGGAGCGCACCGAACCGATTCAGCTTGCCGTTTGCCCTGTGGGAGATGGAAAGATTGAAGATGTACCGGGTGTGCAGAAAGTCATCACCTGGGATGGTGAGACGCAGGCACTGGTGGATGGGCTGCGAGTGCCGTCTTGTGGAGCGCTTGTGATCAATAGCAGCGATATTGGCAGGAGTGAGGCGACGGGTTCAGAAGCAACTTGCTCTGCCGAAACGGGTGAAGGTGGTCTGATTACGTTGCATAATGACTACTATGAGCTGGCCTTTGCTGCCAATGGGGAGATTCGCCGCCTGTACGATAAACGAGCGCAGCGCGAGGTGCTAGCGCCTGGGCAGGCTGGCAATCAACTGGTCGCCTTCGAGGACCGGCCATTGACCTATGATGCCTGGGATATCGATATCTTCTACGAGGAGAAGCCCTATCCCTTGCGTGAAGCGGCGCAGGTACGCCTGGTTGAGTCGGGACCACTGCGCGCTACGGTTGAGGTGGTGCGCCCGTTCTTATCTTCGTGCGTTCGCCAGCGCATCTCGCTCTGGCGCAGTTCGCCGCGCATCGACTTTGCCACCGAAATTGATTGGCACGAGCACCAGCTATTGCTCAAGGTCGCTTTCCCTGTGGCGATCAACAGTACACAGGCTACCTACGAGATTCAATTTGGCAGTGTCGAGCGGCCAACACATCGTAACACCTCGTGGGATATGGCGCGTTTCGAGGTTGCCGCGCATCGCTGGGCCGATCTGAGCGAGGGTGGTTACGGCGTCAGCCTGCTCAACGACAGCAAATATGGTTATGATATCCACAATAACGTCATGCGCCTGACCCTGCTGAAGTCTGGTATCAATCCCGACCCGCAGGCCGATCAGGGATTGCATCGCTTCACCTATAGTCTGCTGCCCCATGTTGGGGACTGGCGCGAGGCGCAGACAGTGCGTCACGCTTACGAACTCAACGTTCCCATCTCAGCGAGCGTGGGCGTTGGAGAGGTCCAGGCAAGCAATGGTAGTTCATACTCCTTCGTCAGCACCGATTGCGATCATATCGTGGTGGAGACGGTCAAGCCTGCCGAAGACGGGGATGGTCTGATTGTGCGCTTATACGAGGCACATAACCAGCGCGGTCGCTGCTCCATCACCTTCGCTCACACTATTCTCTCTGCCCAGGAATGCAATTTGTTGGAAGAAACGATTGGGGGTGCTCAATACACTGGTAGCCAGTTGGATTTCCAGGTGCGGCCCTTCGAGATCAAAACGTTCCGTGTCCGGCTGGCTCGGTCTCGCGTGGTAAGGTAGTTGTTGGGCAGGAGCGGTTATAGCGAACA